>NZ_JBHTWX010000012.1:0-59044 GCF_042792155.1 Kitasatospora sp. NPDC056651
GTCCCCCTCGACGGACCGCGGCGCGGCGTTTTCACCGGGTGCTACCGGGTGCTACCGGGTGCTACCGGGTGTCAGCGACCTTCGGTCACACCCGCTGCCAGAGCGCCGGTACGTTCGGCGGCTCCCAGCCGACCTGGGCGGTGTGGCCCTGGAGGCACTGGTAGCTGACCCCGCTGTAGGTCACCACGTCGCCCGCCTGGTAGGTGGTGCCGGCGGTCCAGGTGCCACCGGGGTTGGTCGGGCCGTTGCCCACCACCAGGGAGAAGCTGGTGCTGTGGGTGGCCGAGCCGGTCCCGGTCAGGGTGATGTTGTAGGTGCCGGTGGCGGTCGAGGCGGAGGTGGCGACGGTGAGCGTCGCCGAGCCGCCGGACTGCACCGAGGACGGGCTGAAGGAGACCGTCACACCGGCCGGGGCGCCCGAGGCGGTCAGGCTGACCGTCTGGGCCGAGCCGGAGGTGGTCGCGGTGGCGACCGTCGCGGTGGTGGTGTCACCGGGCTGGACGGTGGCGGTGGCCGGGTTCACCGAGAGGGAGAAGTCGTTGGCGGGCGTGCTGCCGCCGACCGAGGTCTTCCAGATGGTGTAGGCCACGCCGTCGGCGCTGCGGTTGAGCACCGTCGCGTCCACGTTGGCGGTGGTGTCGCAGGACTGGTGGTAGCAGGAGTCGTACGAACGGCCCGCCTGGCCGCCCCACTTGGCCGCCTGCGCCGAGGACTTGGTGGCGCTGGCGCCGGCCGCGTAGCCCGAGGTCGGGATGCCCGCCTGCTGGAAGGAGTAGTCGTCGGAGCGGCCCTGGCCCTCGACGTTCTCCTCCGGCTGGAGGTTCAGCGAGTCCCAGTAGGCCTTCATCGGCGCGGAGGCCGAGGAGGAGATGTTGTTGATGAAGTAGCCGGCGTTGGTCGAGCCGATCATGTCGAAGTTGTAGTACGCCTTGATCGCCGAGCGCTGGGCGGAGCCCAGTTGGCCGACGTAGGACTGCGAGCCCTGGAGGCCCTGCTCCTCACCGGTCCACCAGGCGAACCGGACGTGCCGGGTCAGGCTGGGGTTCTGCTGGGCGAGCACGAGCGCGTTCTCCAGCAGGGTGGCCGAGCCGGAGCCGTTGTCGTTGATGCCGGGGCCGGCCGAGACGCTGTCCAGGTGGGCGCCGAACATGGTGACCTGGTCGGACGGGCCGCCGGGCCAGTCGGCGATCAGGTTGTTGGACTGGTAGGTGCAGGAGGTGCAGGTCTGCTCGGTGACGGTGTAACCGGCCGCCTGGAGCTTGCCCTTGATGTACGCCAGCGACTGGCTGTGCCCGGCGCCGCCCGCGCGGCGGTTGCCGCCGTTCTGGTTGGCGATGGTGTTCAGCTGGGCCAGGTGGGCCTGGACCTTGGCGACGTCGATGTCGGGCGCGGGCCCGTTGGGGTTGCCGCCCCCGCCGACCGTCAGGCCGTACTGGGCGGTGTGGGTGGTGGAGCCGGCGGTGCCGGTCACGGTGATCTGGTAGGTGCCCGCGGTGGCGGCCGAGGAGGCCGCGAGGGTCAGCGTGGCCGACGAACCGGACTGCACCGACGAGGGGTTGAAGCTCGCGGTGACGCCCGACGGCAGGCCGGAGGCGGTCAGGCCGACGCTCTGCGCGGTGCCCGAGGTGACGGCGGTGCTGACCGTCGCCGTGGTCGAGGCGCCGGGCTGGACGGAGCCGGACGCCGGGCCGAGCGACAGCGAGAAGTCGTTGTTGCCGGACGGCGCGCAGGTCGGGTCACCGGTCTGGGCGGGCACGCTGACCGCGTCCCAGGCCGCCTTGGCCCGGTTGAAGAAGGTGCAGCTCGGGTCCAGGCTCTTGGCCGCCGTCAGGGTGGCGGTGCGGTAGCGCTTGTAGGTCATGCCGCTGGTCTTGAGCAGCATGCCGCCGTAGAAGACCCGGCCGGCGTCCTTGATGCCGATGCCGGTGACGGAGGAGCTGTTGCAGGTCGGGCTGGTGGGCTTGCCGCCGCCCGGGTTGGAGCCCTCGGCCAGCAGGTAGAACCAGTGGTTCAGCGGGCCGGCCGCCGCGTGCTCCTCGGTGTTCGGGATGGAGGAGGAGTAGCAGTTGGGGTTGTTGCTCACCAGCGAGGGGTTGTACATGTTGCGGATCGGGCCGTTGCCGACCAGGTTGATCATCTCGCCGACGGTGTAGTCCGGGCTGTCGTACGGAGCGGGCTCGTTGGCGTACGACTCGGTGAGCGCGCCCATGATGTCGCCGGTGGCCTCGCCCAGACCGGCCTCGTTGTTGGCGCCGCCCGGGGTGTACTGGTCGAGGCCGTGGCCGAACTCGTGGCCGACCACGTCGATCGCGGCGATCCACTTGTTGGCCTGGCTGTGGCCGATGGATATCGTGCTGCCGTCCCAGTAGGCGTTGACGTCGTTGAGGCCGACCTTGACCGGCCAGCTGCCGCCGTTGCCGTTGTGCCCGTTGCGACCGAGCCAGTCGCGGAGCATGTCCCATTCCTTCTGGGCCGCGAACATCGCGTCGCCGCAGCCGGTCTCCTTGCTGGTGGCGCTGCCGGTGCCCCAGGAGTCGGAGCTCTTGCTGAACACCTGGCCGGTGCTGTAGTCGGAACAGGACAGTCCCGGCCGGTTGGGGTCGCGCAGCGAGTAGGAGCCGCCCGAGCCGGTGGTGCTGATGGTGACCGGGGCCGGGCCGTTCCACTCGCTGTTGATGGTGCCGGCGCGGACCTCGTCGTAGCTGTCGATCACGTCGCCGGTGGCCGCGTCCACGAAGACGTGCAGCCGGCTCGGGGCGCTACCCCGGTGCCCGGCGAGCACGGTCTCCCAGGCGAGCCGGCCGCTGCCGCCGTCCTTGACCCGGACGACCAGGCGGCGGGACTCCACCGAGTCGACGGCGGCCAGCCTGGTGCGCGCGGTCTTCTCCGCCTGTTCCGCGCTGACCTGCGGTTTCGTCGAGCCCCCGACCGGGCCGGTGGCGGCCGACTGGAGGCCGCGGACCTTGCCCTGTCCGTCGGCGAGCACGACCGCGTCGCCGCCGACCACCGGCAGACCGCGGTAGCTGCGCTCGTACGCGACGGAGTAGAGGCCGCCGACCCAGGGGGTGACGGCCTTGCGCTCGTAGGTCTCGTCCGGGCCCTTGGCGAGCGCGTCCAGACCGGCCGCGGCGGCGGCGTCGGCGGCGTTCACGGCGGCGGCCAGGGCGCTCGGCGGCGCCGGGGTGGGAACGGGCGCGGCGGTGGCCGGCCCGGCGGTGGCGGCGATCATGCCGGCCAGCACCGTCAGGGTGGTCGCTGCGGTCAGCAACCGACCTGTGGAAACTCTGCGTTGCATCGAGGCTCCTCGCATGTGGGGGTCCTCGACCGCGGACGACACGGCTGGTGGCGCTCCGCAGGGCCGCGTCCGGGGGGACGGCCGTGCGGGCCGTCCGCGCTCGGGTGCCCGAACCCTCACATGGCGTCATGCTCGGGTCAATGCCCGGTGCGCGCGGGGCATAGGTTTGGCAAATTCCGTCAAGGCCGCCGGTCCGGGTTTGCGTCAAGCTGGGGTTTCCTTCAAGTGGTTGAGACCACGTCATGTACGGGGTGGGTGGCCATCGAGTACCGTCCTCGTCATCGGAGTCGTCCGAATCACTGGAATCGTCGCGTCGGCGGGCCCTGCGGACCGCCCGGGGACGACGCGCCCGGGAGGCAGCCGTGCAGCGGAACCGTGTGGCCCCCGCGGCAGGGGTTCCGGCACCGCCGACCGGCCGGGTGCGGGACGCCTGGCGGGAGTTCGGCGCCCGGCTGCGGCACTGGCGGCGCCGGGCCGGTCTCACCCAGGCCCAGCTCGGCGCCGGGATCGGCTACGACCACACCGCGGTCAGCAAGATCGAGCACGGTGCCCGCCGGGTCACCCCCCGGGTCGCTGACCGGATCGACGAGCTGCTCGGGGCCGGCGGCGAGTTGAGCGCCGCCTGCCTGCGCGCGGAGAACGCCGAACTGTGCGTCCTGGACGCCCTGTCGCCCGCGCTGCTCCAGCCCCCGGTGCCGGGCGAGGCGCCGCTCGGCGCGCCCGCCCCCGCCCCGGCGCCGCCGCGGCTGCCCGACTACGGACTGCTCTGCCCGCTGCACGGCGCCGAGGGCTGTACGGTGCCCGGGCCCGCCGAGATCGCCGCGCTGCACGCGGAGTTCTGCGCCCCCAGGGCGCTCGACGACCCGTCCGCCGCGCGCCCGCTGGACGCCGCCACCGCGCACGCCCTGACCGGGCTGCTCGCCGCCCACCTGCGCTCCGGCGAAACCGGCGACCGGCCGTGCCTGGCCGCCTCCGTCGAGCGCACCCTGACCGCGGTGCTCGCCCGGCTCGCCGCCGCGCCCGCGGCGCAGCGCGGCCCGCTGGTCCGGCTGGCGGCCGAACACGCCCACGCGGCCGGCGCCCTGCGGATGCAGGACGGGCGCAACGCCACCGCGATGGCCTGCTACGACCGCGCGCTCACCTGGGCCGGGCTGGCCGGGGACCAGGCCACCCAGGTCGGCACGCTCAGCGACATGAGCATCCTGGCCCGGCTGGACGGCGACCCGGTGGCCGCCCTCGGCTACGCCCGGGAGATCGACCGGGCGGCCCCGGACCGGCACTGGGCCGGCGCGATGGGCCGGATCAGCCGGGCCCGGGCGCACGCGCTGGCCGGGGACGCGGGGGCGACCGTCCGGCAGATCGGCCTGGCCCGGGCGCACCTGGACCACATCGGCGCGGACGACGAGCTCGACGTGCCCTGGCTCTCCATCGCCTCGATGCGGGTGCGGGTGGAGGCCGCGGCCGCCGCAGCGCTGCGCGACGTGGCCGCGGCCACCGACGATCCCCGGCTGGCCCGCCGGGCGCTGAGGGCCGCCGAGACCGCGCTCGCCCTGCTCGGTCCGGACCAACTGCCCGCCAGCCGACTGCTCTTCGTCGTCCGGGCGGCCGACTGCCACGTCTGCGCGCACGATCCGGGGTCGGCCGTCGACCTGCTCGGCCCGGCCCTGGAGGCGACCGGGGCCACCGCCCTGCCCGCCCTCGTCGAGTACGAGCTGCGCGGGTTGCGCGACCGCCTCGCGGCGCACGCGCCCCGCGCCGCACACCGGCTGGCGGAGCCGGCCCGCTCCTGACCGGCGGTCGTCCGGGGTCCGTGGTGACGGTGGCCGGGTTGGCCGGATCGGTGGCCGCGCAGAACGGCGCACAAGGGGCGCACCAGGCGCTCGGCCGATGGAACAGTGGGCATCGCACTCCGTCAATTCCCGTTCGTTCTCGAAAATGCGCCCCTTTTGCGCCGTACAGACGTCAACTTCGTGCGCGTATAGTCCGCCGATCGGGTCATTCATGGATTTAACACGTCGAATGACTGTCACGGCGCGTGAGTCCCGCTAGAGTCTCTGACGTTTCCAGTCGTTGGTTCGCGAAGAACGGGGGGCGCGTGCTGTCAGTCATTGCCAGCCGGCTCGCCCATCCGTTGCTGCTGCTGGGTGTGCTGTGCACGGCCGTCGCGACCCTGCACTTCCACTGGGCGCCGGACCGGGTCTCCCCGTTCTTCCTGATCGGCGTGCTCGGATACCTGGCGGTCCTGGAGCGGGTGATCCCGTACCGGACCGACTGGCATCCGAGCAGGCGTGAACTCGGCTGGTACAGCGTCTACTTCGTGCTGAGCATGGTGGGCGGCGCGCTGGCCCAGGGGCTGGTGTCGGCGCTGGTGGAACTGCTCGGCACGGCCCACCCGGCGCTGCCGTTCGCGGCGGAGATCCCGCTCGCGCTGCTGATCGGCTCGCTCGGCGACTACCTCGTGCACCGCTGGTCCCACCGCAACCGGTGGCTCTGGCGACTGCACGGGGTGCACCACGTCCCGGACAAGGTGAACGTCGCGAACAATGGCGTGAATCATTTCCTGGACGTGGCCGTCGCACAGTCCGTGGTCCAACTGTCGCTGGCGCTCATCGGATTCTCTCCGGATTCAGTGTTCGTAGTCGGAATATTCGTCCTGGCTCAGGGGTATTTCGTCCACGCCAACATCGAAGTCCGGATCGGTCCGCTCGGTCACGTCCTGGCGGGCCCGGAGCTCCACCGCCTGCACCACAGCACCGACCTCGCCGAAGCCGGCCACTACGCCTCCGACCTCTCGCTCTGGGATCACGTGTTCGGGAGCTTCACCTGGCGGCCGGGCAGAGTGCCGAAGGCCGTCGGCCTCACCGACCCGGCCGCGTTCCCCGCCACCGGAGAGCTCGGCGCCACCCTTCTGCATCCCTGGCGCCGGCCGAAGACGACCGAACAGTCCGTCTGAACCCCGGCCCACGAGGCCGCCTCCACCTGCCCGTGCCCCCGGCGCCACGCCATCACCCTCGGATTGGATCATGACTTCCTCGCCCTTCGCCGTGCCCCGCGAACGCATCGCGATCACCGGTATCGGCTGCCGCCTGCCGGGACACGCCAACGACCACCGGACCTTCTGGCGCAACCTGATCGAGGGCCGGGACTGTCTCACCGAGACGCCCGCCGACCGCTACGACACCGGCACCCTGGGCAGCAGGGACCGGGCCAAGCCGGGGCGGCTGATCGGGGGCCGGGGCGGCTACATCGACGGCTTCGACACCTTCGACCCGGACTTCTTCGGGATCAGCCCGCGCGAGGCCGAACACATGGACCCGCAGCAGCGCAAGCTCCTGGAGGTCAGCTGGGAGGCCCTGGAGGACGGCGGGCTGCGCCCCGACGAGCTGGCCGGCCGGGAAGTCGGCGTCTACATGGGCGCCTTCACGCTCGACTGGAAGATCCTCCAGTTCGCCGACCTCGACTTCTCCACCATCGCCGCGCACACCGCCACCGGCACCATGATGACGATGGTGTCCAACCGGATCTCGCACTGCTTCGACTTCCGCGGGCCCAGCGTCTCGATCGACACCGCGTGCAGCTCCTCGCTGGTCGCGGTCCACCTCGCCTGCCAGAGCCTGCTCCGTGGCGAGACCGAACTCGCCCTGGCCGGGGGCGCGTTGCTGCACATGACGCCGCAGTACACGATCGCCGAGACCAAGGGCGGCTTCCTCTCCGCGGACGGCCGCTCACGCGCCTTCGACGCCTCCGCCGACGGCTACGTCCGGGCCGAGGGCGTCGGCGTGGTCGTGCTCAAGCGGCTGTCCGACGCGCTGCGCGACGGGGACCCGGTGCACGCCGTCATCCTGGGCAGCGGCGTCAACCAGGACGGCCGCACCAACGGCATCACCGTCCCCAGCGCGGACGCCCAGGTCACCCTGATCGAGCGGGTCTGCGCCGAGGCCGGAGTGGTGCCCGGCAGCCTCCAGTACGTCGAGGCGCACGGCACCTCCACCCCGGTCGGCGACCCGATCGAGGCCGCGGCCCTCGGCCGGGTGCTCGGCATCGGCCGCCGCTCCGGGGACCGCTGCTACGTCGGCTCGGTCAAGACCAACATCGGGCACACCGAGGCGGCGGCCGGCGTCGCCGGGCTGATCAAGACGGTCCTCGCGCTCAAGCACCGCCGCATCCCGCCGCACCTCAACCTGGAACGGCCCAACCCCGGCATCGACCTGGACGCGCTGCCCTTCGAGATCCCGACCGTACCGACGGTCTGGCCCGAGCACCGCGGGCCCGCCCGCGCGGGCGTCAACTCCTTCGGCTTCGGCGGCACCAACGCCCACGTCCTGCTGGAGGAACCGCCGCGGCCCGAGCCCACCCCGCCGGCGGCCGAGCCGGCCCGCACGGTGCTGCCGCTGAGCACCAAGGACGCCGCCGGGCTGCCCGAACTGGCCGCCGCCGTACGGCAGGAGATCGCCGGCGGGACGACCCTGGCCGACCTCGGGCACACCCTGGCGCACCGCCGTCAGCACCTGTCCGAGCGGCTCGCCGTGGTCTACTCCACCCGGCAGGACCTGGACGAGGCGCTGGCCGCGTACGAGCGCGGCGAGGAGCACCCGCGGGTCGTCCAGGGCCGCGCCCTGGAGCGCCGGCAGCGGCGCCTGGCCTGGGTGTTCACCGGCATGGGCCCGCAGTGGTGGGGGATGGGCCGGGGGCTGTACGAACACGAGCCGGTCTACCGGGAGGCCGTGCGGGCCGTCGACCGGGAGATCCGCGAGCAGGCCGGCTGGTCGCTGCTGACCGAACTGGACCGCGCCGAGGCGGACTCCAGGATGGCCGAGACCTGGCTCGCCCAGCCCGCCAACTTCGCTGTCCAGGTGGGACTTTCGGCGATCTGGCGGAGCCACGGCCTGCACCCCGACGCGGTGGTCGGGCACAGCACCGGCGAGGTCGCCGCCTTCCACGAGGCCGGGGTGTACGACCTCGCCGACGCCGTCCGCGTGGTACTCGCCCGCAGCCGCCTCCAGCAGCGTCTGGCCGGCACCGGCAGCATGCTCGCGGTCGGCCTGCCGGAGGCGGAGGCCGAGCGCCGGATCCGCCCGTACCGCGACCGGATCTCGCTCGGCGCGGTCAACAGCCCCTCCGCGGTGACCCTGGCCGGGGACACCGAGGCGCTGGGCGAACTGGCCGAGGAGCTGCGGCAGCAGGGCGTCTTCGCCCGGCCGCTGGACGTCGAAGTCCCGTACCACAGCGTGCGGATGGACCCGATCCGGGACGAACTGATCGCCTCGCTCGCCGCCATCAAGCCGCAGGAGGCGCGGCTGCCGCTCTACCTGACCGCCCGCGAGGGGCTCGCCCGCGGGCCGGAGCTGGACGGCGAGTACTGGTGGCAGAACGTCCGCAACCCGGTGCGCTTCCGGGCCGCCGTCGAGCGGATGGCCGAGGACGGCCACGCGCTGTTCCTGGAGCTCGGCCCGCACCCGGTGCTCGGCCACGCGATCCGCGAGTGCGCCGAGCAGGCGCACACCCTGCCGTCGATCCGCCGGCAGCAGGACGAGCCCGAGCGCCTCGCCCGCAGCCTGGCCGAACTCCACACCCTCGGCGTCGAGTTCGACTGGGGAGCGCTGCACCCGGCCGGCCGCCCGGCACCGCTGCCGGCCTACCCGTGGCGGCGCGACCGCTACTGGGTGGAGCCCAAGCCGGTCGAGCAGGTCCGCCTCGGGCGGCTCGACCACCCGCTGCTCGGCCGCCGCACCGCGAGCGCCCAGCCCGGCTGGACCGGCACGCTCGACCCCGAGCGGCTGCCCTACCTGGCCGACCACCGGATCGAGGGCCAGGTGGTCTTCCCGGCCGCCGGGTACCTGGAGATGGCCGCCCAGGCCGTCCGCACCCTGACCGGCGGCACCGAGGTGACGCTGGCCGAGATCGAGCTGAACCGGGCACTGTTCCTCTCCGAGACCGAGCCCGTCCCGGTCCAGCTCGGCTACGCGCCCGAGGACGCCCGCTTCACCATCGCCTCCGCCCCGGCGGGCGGCGAGCCCGCCGTGCACGCCGCCGGGCGGGTCCGCACCGGCCAGCGCCGCTCCTACGGGCCCGCGCCGGACCTGGACGCGCTGCGCGCCCGGGGACAGCACCTCGACGGCCCGGACTGCTACCGGCGGCTGGCCGAGCTCGGCTACGACTACGGCCCCGCCTTCCGGACCATCGCCGAGGTCTGGGCCGGCCCCGGCGAGGCACTCGCCCGGATCCGGCCGACCGGGGACCTCGGCCCGGACGCGGCCGCCCACCACCTGCACCCGGTCCTGCTGGACGGCTGCTTCCAGGCCCTGCTCACCACCCGGCTGCACACGCCCGAGGGCGGCAGCGTCCGGCTGCCCGTCTCGATCGAGGAGGTCCGGCTCGACGGGACCGGCGACCGCCCGCTCTGGGTGCACGCCACCGTCACCCGGGACAGCGGCGAGGAACTCGTCGGCGACCTCGCGCTCTTCGCCGAGGACGGCACCCCGGTCGGCAGGGTCACCGGCTTCAGGGTCGCCGACGTCGCCCAGGCCCCGGCCTCCGTCGGACTGGCCACCATCGACGGCTGGCTCACCGAGGTCGCCTGGGTGAGCGCACCCGAGCCCGCCGGCGGCGAGGTGCCCGGTGACCTGCTGCTCTTCGCCGACGAGGGCGGCGTCGCCGGACGGCTGGCCGCCCTGGCCGCCACCCGCGGCACCCGCTGCCACCTGGTCCGGCCCGGCACCGGGTACCGCCACGGCGAGGACCACTCGACCGTACGGCCCGACTCCGCCGAGGACGTCCGACGGCTGTTCGCCGACCTCGACCCGGGCTTCGGCACCGTCGTCCACCTCTGGAACCTCGACCTGCCCGCCCTGGAGTCCGCCACCGCCGAGCGGCTCGGCCCGCTCGCCACCCTCGGCGCCTACTCGCTGATCGCCCTCGCCCAGGCCCTGCCCGCCGCCCGCCCGGACGGCCGGCTGCACATCGTCACCCGGGGCACCCAGCCCGCCGCCCCCGGCGACCGGGTCGAACCGCTCGGCGCCCCCGCCTGGGGCATCGGACGGGTGCTGTGGCAGCAGGAGCTGGTCGCCCAGCGCGGCACCCTGATCGACCTCGACCCGGCCGCCGACGCCGCCGCCCAGGCCGAGGCGCTGCTCGCCGAACTCGCCGCCGGGGACGAACAGGAGATCGCCCTGCGGGCCGGTGCCCGGCTCACCAGCCGGCTGCGCCAGGCCGAGGGCCTCACCCGCCCGCTGCCGCCCGTGCTGCGACCCGACGGCAGCTACCTCGTCACCGGGGCCTTCGGCGCCCTCGGCCGGCTGCTCTGCCGCACCCTGGTGCGGCGCGGCGCCCGCCGGCTGATCCTGGTCGGCCGCACCGCCCTGCCCGAGCGCTCCCAGTGGGCGTACACCGACCCGGACGGGCCCGTCGGCGAGCGGATCGCCTTCCTGCGCGAACTCCAGGCGCTGGGCGCCGAACCGCTGCTCGCCCCGGTGGACGTCACCGACGAGGCCGCCCTCGCCGACTGGCTCGCCGACTACCGGCAGCGCCAGCGCCCGCCGATCCGCGGCGTGTTCCACCTCGCCGGGCAGGTCAAGGACACCCTGCTGGCCCAGATGGACCGGGCGGCCTTCGACGCCGGCTACGCCCCCAAGGTGGTCGGCGGCCACCTCCTGCACCGGCTGCTGCGCGACGAACCGCTCGACCACTTCGTGCTGTTCGCCTCCGTCGCCTCGCTGCTCACCACCGCCGGGCAGACCAACTACGCGGCCGGCAACGCCTTCCTGGACGCCCTCGCCCACCACCGGCGGGCCGACGGCCTGCCCGGGCTCAGCCTCGACTGGGGCCCCTGGGCCACCGGCATGATCGAGGAGCTGGGCCTGGTCGCCCACTACCGCGACGCCCGCGGCATGAGCTCGCTGCCGCCCGACGCCGGGACGGCCGTCCTGGAGCGCGTCCTCGGCCAGGACCGCGCCCAGCTGCTGGTCGCCACCGTGGTCGACTGGCCGACCTTCCTCGCCTGGTACCCGGCGCCGCCGCCGCTGGTCGCCGAGCTGGCGGCGAGCGCCGCCGAACAGGCCCCCGTCGAGACCGGCGGCTTCCTGGACACCTACCGCGCGGCCGACCCGCAGGCCCGCCGGGAGCTGGTCACCGAGCGGTTCACCGCCGCCGCCGCGGCCGTGCTGCGGATCGCCGCCGAGCGGATCGACACGGAGACCAGGCTCGGCGCGCACGGCCTGGACTCGCTGCTCGCGATGGAGCTGCGCGCCCGGGTGCACGCCGAACTGGGCGTCGCCCTGCCGGTGGTGGCCCTGCTCAGCAACGGCACCGTCGGCGACCTGGTCGACCTGCTCACCGAGGGCCTGGCCGAGCGGCTCGCCGACGGCGGCCCGGCCGAGGCCGAGGTGGAGCTCCACACCGACGAGTCCCGCTACCCGCTCACCCACAACCAGCAGGCGCTCTGGTTCCTGCGCCTGCTGCACCCGGACGGCTTCGCGTACAACATCGGCGGCGCCGTCGAGGTGCGCGCGGAGATCGACCCCGAGTCGATGTTCGCGGCCTTCCGCTTCCTGGTCGCCCGGCACCCCGGGCTGCGCGCCGCCTTCACCGCCGAGGAGGGCCGCCCGGTCCAGCTGATCCGGGAGGACGCCGAGGCCGACACCGGGCTGTTCGACGTCGAGGGCCGGCCGTGGGAGGAGATCCACGACCTGATCGTCCGCGAGTACCGGAGGCCGTACGACCTCGCCGGGGACCCGCTGGTCCGGCTGCGGCTGTTCCGGCGCGGGCCGGACCGCTGGGTGCTGATGAAGGCCGTCCACCACATCGTCTCGGACGCGATCTCCACCTTCACCTTCATCGAGGAGCTCTTCGAGGTCTACGAGGCGCTGCGCCAGGGCCGCACCCCGGAACTGGCCCCGGTCCCGGCCCGCTACCTGGACTTCCTCAACCATCAGAACCGCTTCCTGGCCGGGCCCGAGGCCCGCCGGATGCTGGACTACTGGCGCGGCCACCTGCCGGCCGAGATGCCGGTGCTGGCGCTGCCCACCGACAAGCCGCGCCCGGCCGTGCAGACCCACAACGGGGCCTCGGAGTTCTTCCAGCTGGACGAGGAGCTCACCTCCAGAGTCCACGAGTTGGCCCGGGCGAACGGCGCCACCCCGTTCATGGTGCTGCTCGGCGCGTACTACCTGCTGCTGCACCGCTGGTCCGGGCAGCCGGACATCGTGGTCGGCAGCCCGGTCACCGGCCGCACCCAGGAGGAGTTCGGCTCCGTCTACGGCTACTTCGTCAACCCGCTGCCGCTGCACGTCAGCCTGGCCGGGGAGCCGACCGTGGCCGAGCTGCTGGCCCGGGTGCGGGCGAGCGTGCTCGGCGGCCTGGACAACCAGGAGTACCCCTTCCCGCTGCTGGTCGAGCAGCTGGGGCTCCAGCACGACCCGAGCCGCTCCGCGGTGTTCCAGGCGATGTTCATCCTGCTCACCCACAAGGTCGCCGTGGAGCGCTTCGGCTACCGCCTGGAGTACATCGAACTCCCCGAGGAGGAAGGTCAGTTCGACCTCACGCTGTCCGCCTACGAGGACCGCGCGGACGGCTGCTTCCACTGCGTCTTCAAGTACAACTCCGACCTCTTCGAACCCGCCACCGTCCAGCGGCTCGCCGCGCACTACCGCAACCTGCTGGACGCCATGACCCGCGCCGCCGAGGCCGAGCCGGTCGGGCGGCTGCGGATGCTGGGCGAGGCCGAGCGCCGGGAGATCCTCACCGGCTTCAGCGGCGCCGAACGCCGGATCGAGCACGACGTCCCGGTGCCGGAGCTGATCGCCAAGGCCGCCGCCGAGCGGCCGGAGGCCGTCGCGGTCGTCACGCCCGGCCGGGACGGGACCCGCCGGACGACCTACCGCGAACTGGACCGGCGCTCCCACCGCACCGCCGTACGGCTGCGCGAACTCGGCGTCGGCGAGGGATCGGTGGTCGCGGTCTGCCTGGACAAGTCACCCGAGCTGATCACCACCCTGCTGGCGATCTGGCGGGCCGGCGCCGCGTACCTGCCGCTCGACCCCGGCCACCCGGCCGACCGGCTCGCCCACCAGGTGGCCGACGCCGGGGCGGCCCTCGTGGTGGTCGACCAGGGGCGCCCGCTCGCGGCCGACCTGCCCGCCGACCTGGTCACCCTGGAAGAGCTCGACCGGCCCGCCGGGACGGCCCCGCAGCTGCCCGCCGCCGACCCGGACCGGGCCGCCTACGTGATCCACACCTCGGGCTCCACCGGCCGCCCGAAGGGGGTCCGGGTCGACCACCGCAACCTGGCCGCCGTCACCGCCGGCTGGCGCGCCGAGTACCGGCTGGACACCGAGGTGCGGGTGCACCTCCAGATGGCCGGCACCGCCTTCGACGTCTTCTCCGGCGACCTCGCCCGGGCGCTCAGCACCGGAGGCACCCTCGTCCTGGTCGACCGCGAACTGCTCTTCGACACCGCCCGGCTGTACCGGGTGATGCGCGAGGAGGCCGTGAACGGCGGCGAGTTCGTGCCCGCCGTGGCCCGCGCGCTGCTGGCGCACTGCGAGCGCGACGGCCTGGCGCTGGACTTCCTGCGGCTGCTGATCGTCGGTTCCGACTCCTGGAAGGCCGCCGAGCACCAGCGGCTGCGCGAGCTGTGCGGCCCCCGGACCCGGCTGGTCAACTCCTACGGGCTGACCGAGGCGAGCGTCGACAGCACCTACTACGAGGGCGCGGCCGAGCGGCTGGAGCCCGGCCGGATGGTGCCCATCGGCCGACCGTTCCCGAACAGCGCGGTGTACGTCCTCGACCCCTACCGCGAGCCCGTCCCGGTGGGCGTGCCCGGCGAGCTGTGGATCGGTGGCGCGGGCGTCGCGGCCGGCTACCCCAACGACCCGGAACAGACCGCCCGGCGCTTCGTCACCAGGGAACTGGACGGCACGACCGTCCGGCTCTACCGCACCGGCGACCTCGGCCACTGGGACACCGCCGGCACCGTGCACCTGCTCGGCCGGATCGACAACCAGGTCAAGGTCCGCGGCCACCGGATCGAGCTCGGCGAGATCGAGGCCCACCTCACCGCCCGCCCGGAACTCGCCCAGGCCTGCGTGACGGTCCGCCCGGACGCCCGGGGAGAGGCCGCGCTCGCCGCCTACGTGGTGCCGGCCGAGGGCACCCTGCTGGACCGCCGGGAGCTGCGCCGCCACCTGGCCGAGCACCTGCCCACCGTGATGATCCCCTCCTACCTCACCGAACTGCCCGCCCTGCCGCTCACCCCGAACGGCAAGGTGGACGTCGCGGCGCTGCCCGAGCCGAAGGCCGACACGGCCGGGGCCCAGCACGAACCGCCGGTCACCCTCTACGAGACCACGGTCGCCGAACACTGGCGGAACCTGCTCGGCCTGGACGAAGTCGGCCTCCAGCACGACTTCTTCGAACTCGGCGGCAGCTCGATCCGGCTCATCGAGCTGATCCACCACCTCCAGACCGAGTTCAACATCAGCATCCCGGTCGGCCTGCTGTTCAAGGTCACCACCCTGCACGGCATGGCCCGCACCGTCGAGCAGATCATCACCGGCGAGGTGGCCGGCGGCGAGGCCTACCTCTGGTTCAACTCCGAAGCACCCGCGGACCGTACGGTCTTCTGCTTCCCGCCGGCCGGCGGGCACGGGCTGGTCTACCGGCAGCTCGCCGCGCACCTGCCGGAGCAGCGGATCGCCTCCTTCAACTACCTGACCGGCGACGACAAGACGGCCCGCTACGCGGACCTGGTCGAGCAACTGCACCCCGACGGACCGTACGTGCTGCTCGGCTACTCGCTCGGCGGCAACCTGGCCTACGAGGTGGCCAAGGAGCTGGAGCGGCGCGGACGCACCGTCGACTCGGTGCTCCTGGTCGACGCCTACCGGGTCACCGAGGCCTTCGACCTCGGCGACGAGCACCTGGCCGTCTTCGAGCGCGAACTGCACGAACACCTGCACCGCCACACCGGATCGCGGATCGTCGCCCAGGAGACCCTCGAACAGGCCAGGGACTACCTGGAGTTCAGCAGCCGGACGCCCAACACCGGTACGGTGAAGGCACAGTTGGACGTGGTCTGCGAACGCGAGCGGCTCTCCGTCCACGTGGGCGGCGAACCGGGTTCCTGGCACGGCGCCTCCACCACCGGCACCGCGGTGTACGTCGGCCACGGCGCCCACGCCGAGATGCTCGACGGGGACTTCGCCGCCCGCAACGCCGAACTGGCGGGCGCCATCCTGGCCGGAGGGGCAGCCGATGGCCGCGACTGACCGGGGACCGGACTGGTCCACCAGGGGGCGGGCCCCCGGCGGCCCGCCCCGGGTCATCGTGATCGGGGCCGGCCTGGCCGGCCTCGCCACCGGCTGCTACGCGCAGATGAGCGGCCTGGAGACCCGGATCTTCGAGAAGCACGTGCTGCCCGGCGGCTGCTGCGCCGCGTGGTCCCGGCACGGCTACCTGTTCGACTACTGCATCGACTGGCTGATCGGCACCGCCGAGGGCACCGGCGCGCACCAGGTGTGGAGCGAACTCGGCGCCCTGGACGGCAAGTCGGTGACCCGCTTCGAGACCTTCAACCGCGTCGTCGACGAACACGGCCGGGCCGTCACCTTCTTCGGCGACCCGGACCGGCTGGAGGCCCACCTGCTGGCCCTCGCGCCCGGGGACGCCAAGCCGATCCGGGCCTTCTGCCGGGACCTGCGGCGCTTCGCCGCGATCGACCTGCCCTGGGACCTCACCCCGCCGCCGCTGCGCACCACGGCGGAACGGCTGCGCACCCTGCGCGCCGTCCTGCCCGCGTTCCGGCTGTTCTGGCGCACCGCGACCACCCCGATGAGCGGCTTCGCCGAGCGCTTCCAGGACCCGCTGCTGCGGCGGGCCTTCCCCAACATGTTCCTCCAGGAGCCGGCCGGCTTCCCGCTGCTGCCGTACCTGTACACCCTGTCCGCCGCGCACAACGGCAACGCGGGCTTCCCCCAGGGCGGTTCGCTCGGCCTGGCCCGCTCGGTCGAGGAGCGCTACACCTCGCTCGGCGGGGTGATCGGCTACCGCTGCCGGGCCGAGCGGGTGCTGATCGAGGACGGCCGGGCGATCGGGGTGGAACTCCGGGACGGCTCGCGGCACTTCGCGGACCACGTGGTGGCCGCCTGCGACGGCCCGACGGTGCTCGACCGGCTGCTGGAAGGGCGCTACTCCAGCCCCTCCACCGAGCGGCTGTACGGCGAACTGCTGGACAAGCCGGGCAACCTGTACCCGGCCGTGGTGTCCGCCTTCGTCGGCGTCGACGGCCCGCTGCCCGAGGGCGAGCCGCACGCCACCACCTACCTGCTGAAGCCCGAGGACGGCGACCGGCTGCCCGGCTCGCTCCAGCACAGCCTGGTGGTGCAGTTGCGCTCCAACTACGCGGACGGCTTCGCGCCGCCCGGCAAGTCGGTGCTGCACTGCACCTACTTCAGCGACTACCGCTCCTGGAAGGACCTGCGCACCGCCGACCGCCGGGCCTACCGGGCGCGGAAGCAGGAAGTCGCGGCGTTCGTCCGGGAGTTCCTGGAGCGGACCTACCCCGGCCTCGGCCGGCGGATCGAACTCGTCGACGTCGCCTCGCCGGTGACCACCGAGCGGTTCACCGGCAACACCTACGGCAGCATCCTCGCCTGGCAGGCCTTCTCCGAGGCCGAGGACGTGGCCAACCGGCTGGTCAACCGGGAGCGGATGCGGCTGCCCGGACTGAGCGGCTTCTCGATGGCCGGCCAGTGGACCGCGCTCGGCGGGCTGATCCGGGCCGCCACCAGCGGGCGGTTCGCCGCCCAGTACCTCTGCCAGGAGCTGGGCCGGCCGTTCCGGGCCTGGCCCAGTGAGAACCAGGAACCCTGGCACCCGGGCAAGTGGGGCCGGCTGCCGCAACTCGACCAGGCCACCGTGGGAGCGCCTGAATGACCACCACCGAAAGCGCCGGCCGGCAGAGCATGGTCATCATCGGCGGGGGGCTCGGCGGCCTGTCCACCGGCTGCTTCGCGCGGATGAACGGCTACCGCACCCGGATCCTGGAGATGCACGAGATCCCCGGCGGCTGCTGCACCGGCTGGGACCGCGGCGAGTTCACCTTCGACTGCTGCATCAGCTGGCTGCTCGGCAGCGGACCGGGCAACGAGATGCACCAGATCTGGCTCGAACTCGGCGCGCTGCAGGGCAAGCGGGTGCGCAACTTCGACGTGTTCAACGTGGTGCGCGCCCGGGACGGCCGGGCGGTCTACTTCTACTCCGACCCGGACCGGCTGGAGGCGCACCTGCTGGACCTGGCCCCGGAGGACGCCCGGCAGATCCGGAGCTTCTGCGCCGGGCTGCGCAAGTTCCGCCAGGCACTGGCCCGTTACCCCTTCCTCAAGCCGGTCGGGCTGATGGGGCGGTGGGAGCGGGCGCGGATGCTCGCCTCCTTCCTGCCGTACGTCAACGTGATCCGGCGCTCGATCACGGTGCTGATGAGCGACTACTCGGCGCGGTTCAGGAGCCCGCTGCTGCGCGAGGCGTTCAACTTCATCCTGTACGAGAAGCACCCCAACTTCCCGGTGCTGCCCAACTACTTCCAGCTCGCCTGCCACGCCGGGCAGTCGGCCGGGGTGCCGGAGGGCGGCTCGCTGGCGCTGGCCCGGTCGATCGAGCAGCGCTACCTGCGGCTGGGCGGCGAGATCAGCTACAACACCAAGGTGAGCGAGATCCTGGTCGAGAACGACCGGGCGGTGGGGGTACGGCTGAGCGACGGCCAGGAGGTGCGGGCGGACATCGTGGTGGCCGCCTGCGACGGCCGGACCACCATGATGGACCTGCTCAAGGGCCGCTACCTGAGCGACACCTACCGGCGGCTGTACACCCAGACCATCACCGAGCCGGGCATGGTCTTCCCCGGCTACGTGACCGTCTTCCTCGGCCTGCGCCGGCCCTTCCCGGCCGGGGACCCGTGCACCACCCACCTGCTGGAGGACGAGGTCGCCGCGCGGCTCACCGGCATCCGGCACCCGAGCATCAACGTCCAGTTCCGCAGCCGCCACTACCCGGAGCTGTCGCCGGTCGACACCACCGTGGTGTACGCCAGCTACTTCTGCGACATCGCGCCCTGGCGCGAGCTGAGCACCGGACCGGAGCAGTCGGCCCGGATGCGGCGCGGCGAGGAACTGCACACCCTGCCGGTCGGCCGCGGGCGCGAGTACCAGCGGGAGAAGCGCCGGGTGCGCGACACCATCGTCGACTTCCTGGACGTCCGGCACCCCGGGCTCCGGGAGGCGGTCGCGGTCAAGGATGTCTCCACCCCGCTCACCCAGGTCCGCTACACCGGCAACTACGACGGCAGCGTGCTGGGCTGGCAGCCGTTCGTGGAGAGCGGCGAGACGCTGGAGGAGGAGGTCAAGCGCAACGGCCCGGGGTTGCCCGGCCTCGCGAACTTCTACCAGTCCGGGGTCTGGGCGACCACCGGCGGGCTGATCCGCGCCGCGGCGGCCGGCCGGCACGTGGTCCAGTTCATCTGCCGGGACGACGGCAAGCCCTTCACCGCGGCGGTGGACGACAGCGCCCCGCCGCCCACCCTGCTCATCGACCGGGTCGGCCCCGCCGACCGACAGTTTGGAGTGACCTCGTGAGGATCGAGAAGTGGGTCGTCCAGGAGCACGCGGACGGCGTGCCGGACATCGAGAAGGTGTACCGGAAGGTCGTGGAGGAGGTGGACGTCCGGCTCGCGGCGGACGAGATGCTGCTGCGCACCCGGTACGTCTCGGTGGACCCGTACCTCCAGGGCATCGCGCTGGACACCCCGATCGGGGACCACATGGGCGCGGACTCGATCATGGAGGTGGTGGAGGCCGGGCCGGACGCGCGCTTCGCGGTCGGCGACCTGGTGCAGGGCTTCGGCGGCTGGCGCACCCATGTGATCAGCGACGGCGAGCCCAGGCTCTGGCAGACCGGCACCTTCCCGATGGTCTTCCCGGCCTACCGGAAGCTGGACCCGGCCGACTACGACGAGGACCTGCCGCTGTCCACCGCGCTCGGCATCCTGGGCGGGCCCGGGATGACGGCCTGGGGGACGGTCGAGAAGTTCCTGGACGTGCGGCCCGACTCGACGGTGCTGGTCAGCGGGGCCTCCGGGGCGGTCGGTTCGCTGGTCGGGCAGCTGGCCAAGCAGCGGGGCGCGCGGGTGATCGGCACCACGGCGACGCCGGAGAAGGCCGAGTGGCTGCGGCGGCTGGGCTTCGACGCGGTGCTGCCGTACCGCGACGGTGACGCGCCGGAGGAGGTGGAGAAGCAGCTGGCCGAGCTGGCGCCGGAGGGCATCGACCGCTACTTCGACAGCCTGGGCGGGGCGTTGACGGACGTGGTGTTCCGGATGCTCGTGGTGGACAGCCGGGTGGCGGTCTGCTGGCAGTGGGGGAGCCAGGTCGGCGGCGACTGGGTGGGGCCGCGACTGCTTCCGATGATCATGTTCCCGCGGACCACGATCCGCGGCATCTTCTCGCTGGAGTGGTTCACGGAGGAGAACTGGGCGGCGCTGCGGCGGGACCTCAAGCCGCTGGTCCGCAGCGGGGAGCTGCTGCACCGGGAGACCGTCCACCAGGGGTTCGACAGCATCCCGGAGGCCTACCGGGGCCTGTACCTGGACCGTTCGGCCAGCCGGGGGAAGGTGCTGGTCGAGCTCTGAGCGACGCGGAGGGCCCTTCGGCCGACTGCCGAAGGGCCCTTTGTCGCACCTCAGTTGAGGGTGAACCAGGTGCTGCGGGACTTCTTCCACTCGGGGTGGGTGAGGTCCTTGGCGGCGGTGGAGTCGCCGTAGAGGTCGGCGGAGCCGTCGTCGGTGATCAGCTGGGCGCGGGCGCCGGGGGCGTTCAGGTCCGGGACGTCCGGAATGGCCTCCCAGGCGCCGTAGTCGCTGGTCGGCAGGTCGATCAGCTTGGTCGGCAGGGAGCCGGGCCGACCGTCCCAGCGGTAGAGCGCGTACGGGGCGGAGTTGTCCTCGGCGGCCCAGGAGCCGGCCGAGATCAGGTACTGGCCGAGGTCGTTGCGGCGGATGTCGCGGATGGAGAGACCGCCGAGGTCCAGCTCGATCGGGTCGCCGAAGGTCGCGTGCGCGGCCGAACCGTTCAGCAGGGAGGGGAAGTCGGTGACCGGGACGAGCAGCGCCCGGCCGCCGGTGACCGCCGGGGTGAGCGGCGCGCGGAAGCCGATGTAGGCGGTGCTGGTGCTGCCGGGGGCGAACTCCAGGCCCTCGACGTTGAACCCGTCGATCTGCTTGGGCACCTGGCCGTCGGCGGCGCCGGCCGCGAAGCCGTAGCGCTTGCCGTGGGCGTTGTCCCAGGTGATCAGGTCGTCGCGCAGGCCCTTGTACGAACCGGCAAGGGAGAGCTGGGTGTTGGCGCCGGATCCGGTGACGGTGGTGGCGAAGACGGTGTGCCGGTCGGGCTTGATCACGCCGTCCTTGTTGTTGCCGAGCGAGCCCGTCCAGTAGATGGTGTTGCCGACCCGGGTGGCGGCCTCGATGTCGATCTCCTTGGAGACGCCGAGGGCCGAGCTGAAGTCCCAGGTGCGGACCGGCGCGCCGGAGTTGTTGGGGTCGTACAGGCGCAGGGTGTTGGACTCGTCGTCGCCGACCACGATGTAGCCGCCGCCCGCGTCCACGGCGGCCGAGGCGTCGCTGGAGCCGGTCAGGTAGCGGCTGGTGGCGGAGAACCCGACGGCGGGGGAGGAGGCGTAGTGCAGGGTGCCGGTGGCGCTCTTGCCGCCGAGGCCGGTGACCTTGATCGTGAGGTCGGCGTAGCCGACGCCCTGGGCCGCGACCGCCAGAGAGCGGCTGCCGCCGGTGCCTGTCACCGTGACGTCGCCGGTGCGGGCCACGGCGCTGCGGGTGGTGGCGGAGGCGGCGACGGTCAGCGCCGAGGCGTCGGCACCGGACTGGGCCACCGTGACGGTCACGGTCGGGTCGCCGGTGGCGCCGACCGCGCCGGACAGGTAGCCGGCCGAGAAGTTGATCGTCGGGGTGCCGTACGTGGCCGCGCCGGCCGGGAGGGCGGGCAGGGCGAGCGCGGGCACCGCGGCGACGGCGACGGCCAGCGGCAGGAGGCGGCGGAGGGAACGCGACACGGTGGCTACCCTTCGGCAGATGCGGGGGAGTTGACGGAGGGTGTCAGCCTGCTGGCGCTCGGCGAACACCGGCCCTACGGAGACCTGACGAGGAAGGGCGGGCGGGCGAACAGCGGGCCTCCGCGGGCGGCCCGGCCGGCGGTCAGCCGGTGAGCCCGGCCGCGCGCAGGCGGCGGCCGACCGCGTCCCAGTCGGGGGCGACCGGCTCGGTGCGGTGGGTGTCGACGCCCTTGTCCTTGAAGCCGCTGGAGGTCGACACGCAGACCACCGGGCCCTCGGAGAGGTCCGGCCGGCCGTCGCCCAGACTGCGCAGCCCGGCCAGGCCGGCCGCCGAGGACAGCTCCGTCCAGAGCCCGGCCCGGGCCAGCTCGCGCTGGGCGTCGGCGAGTTGACGATCGTCCACGGTCAGCGCCCAGCCGCCGCTGCCGCGCACGGCGAGCACCCCGCGGTAGCCGCTGACCGGGGCGGCGATCGAGTACGCGTCGCTCGGGCCGACCGGCACCCGGGCGGCCGGAAGGCCCTCGGCGACCGCCCGGGCGAGCGGCCCGGAGGCGGCCGACTCGCAGGAGTGGACGCGCGGCACCCGGTCGGTCAGGCCCAGCCGCCGCAGCTCGGCGAAGCCCTTCCAGACGCCGAACAGCAGCTCGCCGTAGCCGGTGGGGACGAACACCGCGCTCGGCAGGCCGATGTCCCGGAAGATCTCGTAGGCGATGGTCTTGTAGCCCTCGGGGCCGTACGCGTGCCCGGTGTGGGTGGCCGTCAGGTTGCTGACCGGGTGCAGGCCCAGCCGGTCGACCGTGCGGCGCAGCAGCGGCCAGCGGGCCTCCCACGGCACCGGGAGCACCACCGCGCCGTAGGCGTTGAGGAAGGCGTCGACGTTCGGCGGCAGGTCCGGACCGGTGAACACCACGCAGCGCAGCCCGGCGCGGGCCGCGTAGGCGGCCGCCGAGGCGCCGTGGTTGCCGGAGGAGGCGACGGCCAGGCCGGGGGCGCCGACGCCCACGGCGGCGCTGGTGGTGCAGCGGTTCAGCCGGTCCTTGTGGCTCCAGGTGGGGTTGCGGGACTCGTCCTTGACGTACACCCCGGGCTCGATCTCGACCAGCGGGGTGGCGCCCTCGCCCAGGCCGGGGGCGAGCAGCGGCGGCAGCAGCGGGGCCCAGCGCTCCAGGCCGCCGCGCACCGGGGCGGGGGCGAACAGGCCCGCCGGGTCGGCCCGGTCGTAGGCGTAGTCGACCTCCACGGGGTAGTCGACGTCCTCGGTGCCGGTGCGGGGGCAGCCTGCGGTGAGCGGGGGCCAGAGGGGGTATGCGAGGGTGTGGTCGCCGAGGGAGCGCTGGCCGGTCGCGAGGGAGTCTTCTGTCGGCATGTCCAGGAGACTAGCCGGGCGGCCGCGGGCGTTCCCGGGTTTCGCTCCCGGCTGCTGCTCCCGGCGGGGTCGGCCAGCCCTGGCGGGGCCGGTCAGCCCTGGCGGATCGCGGAGATGTCGAACTCCAGGACGATCTTGTCGCCGACCAGGACGCCGCCGCCCTCCAGGGCCGCGTTCCAGGTGACGCCGTACTCCTTGCGGCTGATGGTGACCGAGCCCTCCAGGCCCACCCGCAGGTTGTTGTACGGGTCGACGGCGTTGCCGGTGTACTCGAAGTCGATGGTGACCGGGCGGGTGGTGTCCTTGATGGTGAGGTCGCCGGTGACCCGGTACTCGCTGCCGGACTTCGGCTCGACCGCGCTGGTGCGGAAGGTGATGTCGGGGAAGTTGGGGGCGTCCAGGAAGTCGTTGGTGCGCAGGTGCTGGTCGCGCTGCTCCACGCCGGTGTCGATGCTCTCGGCCTTGATCACCACCTGGGCGGTGGAGCGGGACGGGTCGTTGCCGTCCAGGTGGGCGGTGCCCTCGAACTGATGGAACGCGCCGCGGACCTTGGTGACCATGGCGTGGCGGGCGACGAAGCCGATCCGGGTGTGGGTGGGGTCGAGGACGTAGTCGCCGGTGAGGTCGGCGAGGTTGGCGGTCATGGGCGGCGTGCCTCCTGGTGGCGGGCCCGGGTCTCGCGGCCTCGGATCTCGGCCGCGGCCCGGGGGTGGTCGGGCGGTCCCCGGACCACGCTAGGGGCAGTTCCGGCGGGCCGCGCGCCGGATTGGTCGGGACGGGCGCGCGCCGGGCCCCGGTGGTGGGGCCCGGCGGCGGGGTAGCAGTGGTGGGGGCTCAGTGGCGGGGGATCAGCGGTGGCTCGGGAACTGCACCACCTGCTGGTAGGTCGGCCGGTTCTGCCAGGTGGTCTTGGCGTCGGTCACGCCGCCCAGCGGGCGCTGGATGATCGTGTCGGCGCACCACTGGTCGCCCGCCGCGCAGTCCGCGTCACCCGGGTAGACCTGGGCGGGGGTCCGGGCGGCGGCCTGCTTCAGGGTGTTCAGCAGGACGGTCCGGCAGGCCGTGAGGTCGCCCCCGCCGCAGAACGGGCGGGCCAGCGGGCCGGCCACCTGGTCGCCGAGGACGGCCCGCAGGTCCTTGTCCAGGTAGCTCCACCAACCGTACTGGAAGGCCGAACCTTTGTGCGGGATGGCCTCGTTGGCGCTGACCGGGCCGCCGGAGGGGCCGGTCTGCCCGCCCGACGGGGACTCGTTGATCTGGAGGGCGCCGGTGAGCGCGCCGAACAGCTGGTCGCCGAGGCCCGGCCGCATGACGCCGTCGGCGACCAGCGGCCACCAGGCGTCCATCACCCGGATCGCGGTGGCGTCCGCGTAGCCGTGGATCCCCGGCGAAGTCTCCTTCCGCTGGGCGCCGTTGGCCAGCCAGGCCTCCAGTTGCTGCAGGGCGGTGAGGGTGGCCTGGTCGGTCACCGGTGCGCTGCGCAGCACCCGGATCAGGTCGGGCAGCACGTCCTCGGCCCGCAGGTCGGCCAGGGCGGCGCTCTCCATCGCCTGGGTGAGCGAGACCCGGCTCGCCTTCCCGCCGTTGCGGAGCAGGGACTTGACCCGGTCGTCCAGCAGGTTGCCGCGGTGCACCGAGCCGTTGCCGAAGCCGGCCGAGGTGTAGCCGTCGGCCTGCTTGTTGTTCCAGGAGATGAAGTAGTCCTGGTTGACGGACTGCGGGTGCTCGGCCGCCGGGGTGTACCGTGCGGTGTTCGCGGTGGGGTCGAAGTCGGCCCATTCGTAGGCGGGTTGGGCCAGCACGGGAAGCCCGGCGTCGACCCCGGGGGCGCGAACCGGGTTGCTGCCGGAGTTGTAGTACGCGATGTCGCGCGAGTCGGCGTAGAACCAGTTGAACGTGTAGTTGATGTCCTGCGCCGCCCGTTGGAAGCCGGCCGCGTCGTGCACCGCGCCCGGGTCGTTCAACTCCTGGAAGCCGATGATGGATTCGGCCTCGTGCCGGTAGGTGGAACGCAGTGAGGTGAAGGCGACGGGGGAGCCGCCGACCGTTCCCCGGGCGGTCACCAGGCCGTACTTCGAGCGGTACATCACCAGGGTGTAGGAGCCGGCCGGGGTGGAGTCGCCGGTGGTGGGGTTCCACGCGTTCTTGCGTTCCAGCCGGTCGAAGGGCAGGCACTGGCCGTGCCAGAGGTAGGAGTCGGCGGCGGTGGTGACCGGGGAGCCGTCGGTGGTGCAGAGCGGGACGGCGTAGGTGTCGGTGATGTCCTGCCCGGCGGAGGTGGCGCTCCAGGCGTAGTCCTGGCCGCGGCCGAGCTGCACGTAGAAGCTCAGGCCGGCGAAGGCGGCGCCGCGGGCGCTGATCCCGGGGCCCTGGATCTCCTCCAGCATCAGCAGCTGCGGGGCGAAGTAGCCGGTCTGCGGGCCGAACACGGCCACCGGGTGGCCGTCGTCGGTGTGCGCGCCGGAGACCAGCAGGGCGTTGGACATGCCGTGCCTGGCGCTCAGCAGGTTGCCGGGCAGGACGCCGGGCGCCGGGCCGGCCGCGGAGTTCGCGGAGCCGGTGGCGTCGTAGACCACCCGTTCGGGCAGCACCGAGCCGGGGTCGGGCAGCGCCTCGCCCTGCGGGTGGTCCGGGACGGTCGCGTACGGGAAGCTCTGCCCGTCGTGAAGGGTCTGGACGGCTTCCGGGTCGTCGGCCTCGCGCAGCGACTTCCAGACCGCGTCCCCGGCGTCCTTGCCGTACCGGGCCTCGGCGGCCGACTTGACCTGGGCGGAGGACAGTTCACCGCCGCCGCCGGAGCCGAACAGCGCGCCGACCACGGAGGCGAGGGCGACCAGGTCGGTCAGCTTGAACGGCTCGATCGATCCGGCGTTGGTGATCGGGTCGATGTGTCCGGTCAGGTCGTACTCACCGGGGAAGGTGCGGGCGTTGTAGGACTCCTTGGCGTACTGGTTGATGCCGTCGAGGTAGGCGGTGGCGTCGGCGAGCGCCTGGGTGGCTCGGCCGCCCCGGGCGGCGATGGCGTCGATCTGCTGTTGCAGCTCGGCCTCGGTGTACGGCGCGGCCTGCCAGAAGCTCTGCTCCAGCTGGCGGTTGGCCGCGGCGCCGCCCGCGAAGCCGGACAGCTGGCCGCGGCCGACGTGCCGGAAGAGGTCCATCACCCAGAGCCGGTCCTGGGCGGCGGCGTAGCCCGCGCCGAACTCGGTGCCGTAGCGGGTGGTGCCGGTGATGTGGGGGACGCCGGTGGCCTTGTCGCGGACGATGGTGACGTCCGGGCGCGGGCTGGTGCTGCTGGCGACCTGGTCGGCGGGGACGCCGAAGGAGGCGTCGTTGAAGAAGTCGCGCAGCTTGGCCTCGGTCAGGCCGGGGTAGCCGGAGGCGAGGGCGGCGTAGGGGCCGAGCTGGTCGTCGGTGTGCGCGGGGCGGGTGCCGAAGGCCCGGTTGAGCAGGATCTCGGCGAGGGTGGCGTTGCCGTTCTCTCCGGGCGGGAGGATGTCGGCGCAGTGGCCGCCGCAGAGGTCGGTGGCCGTGGCCGCCGTCGCGGGGGTGGGTGCGGCGGTGGCGGTGGGGGTGGTGAGGGCTGCGGTGACGAGCAGGGCCGAGGCGAGGGCGGCGGCCGGGAGTCGGAGGGATCGGGGGCGGGGGCGTCGGTGTGGTCGCAAGGCGGACTCCTCCGTCGAGTCGCGGAGAGTCGACGGTAGGGGTGCTACTGGACGGTTGGCTAGTGGCGTGCATGCCATTTCCCGCGGAGCGGCCCGGAGTCGGGGCCGGCGGTGCGTCATCCCCGCCGGCCGCGCGACCGCCGCGGGCCGGGATCCGGTGCGGTGCGACCCGGGGTGGGGAAGGGGGCGGCGCCGCACCCGCCGGGCTCAGTCCGGCAGGTGCAGCGCCGAGTCGGCGGGGCCCTGGGTGAAGCGGGTGAAGCGGACCTGGAGGCCGGCGCGTTCGGGGGAGCAGCAGAACGGGCCGGCGGTGGCCGCCGCCTCGGGGGCGAGTGGGGCGAGGCGGACGAGGCGCCAGGGAGCGTCCTCGCAGCGGGCGCGGATGGTCACCGCGTCGCCGGTGCGACTGGCGCGGACGGTGACGGCGCGGCCGTGCCAGTCGGGGACCGGGGCGAGGGACCAGTCGGAGACCTCGCGGGTGACCACCGCGCCGAGGTGGGGAACGCCGTCGCTCATCTCCACGCCGGCCTTGATCCACGTCCGGGGGTCGACCCGGATCAGCAGGCCGGCCTGGTCGTAGAGGGCGGCGAAGTCGGCGACGAAGGTGACCTCGGTGGCGCTGCCCGGCGGGAAGCCGGCGAGCAGCGCGTGGCCGTCGTCGCGGACGAAGCCGTAGCCGGTGGTGCGCCAGAAGTCGCTCCGGCCGCGGGCGGTGACCAGGAGGTCGGCACCGTCGGTCCGGGTGTCTTCGGGCTCGTTGAGCCAGCTTCCCTCGTGCCAGGGGATGTCGCGGGGCGGGCGCATGCGGTCATCCTTTCGTCGACTTGCTGAAACTTGCCGAAATTCTCGAAAGGATATCCGGATCGCCCGCCCCGGCGACGGGGGCCCCGGGTCAGGGCTTGAGCACCAGGCGGATCGGGTTGCCCTCCTTGTGCTCCAGCGCCTGGACCGCGCGGGCGGCCTCGGCCAGCGGGAAGCTGCCGCTCACCGAGCGGGAGAACTCCAGCCGGCCGCCGCGGACCAGGTTGACCAGGTCGACGACGTCCTCGCCCTCGGAGCCGTAGTGGCCGCGGATCTCCTGGCGCAGGTAGCTCATCCGGGTGCCGTTGGTGACGGTCAGCGGCTTGTCGGTGAGGCCGACCAGGACCAGGCGGCCGTTCTTGCCGAGGGTGGCCATGGCCTGCTCGCGGACCGGGGCGACCCCGGCGAAGTCGAAGGCGACCGACAGCGGGCGGCCGCCGGTGGCCTGGAGCAGCAGCCCGGCGAAGCCGGGGTCGGCCGGGTCGAGGGCGGCGTCGGCGCCGAAGGCCAGGGCTCGCTCGCGGGCGGCCGGCAGCGGGTCGACGGCGACGATCGGGAAGGCGCCGATCGCCCGCAGCAGCTGCACGCCGTGGGCGCCGAGGCCGCCGACGCCCCAGACGCCGACCGCCTCGGCCGGGCGCACGGCGCCGGTGGCGGTGATGGCGGCCCAGGGGGTGGAGACCGCGTCGGGGATGAAGCAGGCCTGGTCGAAGGGGAGCTCGTCCGGGATCGGCACCAGCGTGGTGACGGTGGCGAGCGCGTACTCGGCCCAGCCGCCGTCGTAGTCCACGCCGCGGGTGTGCACGACGCCGTCGCGGGTCTCTCCGGCCTGGAGCAGCACCCGGTCGCCGACGGCGGCGGTGGTCACGCCCTCGCCGAGGGTGTGCACGGTGCCCGCGACCTCGTGGCCGAGGGTGACCTTGTCTCCCTTGAGGTAGAGCGGCTTGAGCATGCCCTCGATGAGGTGGACGTCCGAGAGGCAGACGCCGGCGGCCTCGACCCTGATCAGCACCTCGCCCGGGCCGGGCACCGGGACGGGGACCTCCTCGACGGCGAAGGCGCCCTTGGCGACGTCGAGCCGGCCGGCGAGCATCGTGGCGGTCATCGGGGACTTCCCTTCTCGCGGGGGCGGCGGGTCGGGGGAGTGCCCGCCGCTCCGGAAGTTACTTGTTATCTGACAAGCAAGTTCGACACTAGCATGGTGTTATGTCTACGCACGATGAGGGACGAGCCGGTGGTGCCGGGACGCTTCGGGACGCACCGGCGCGCCGGACCCAGGCCGAACGGCGGGCCCGCGCCGAGTCGGCGCTGATCGCCGCCGCCGCCCGGCTGATCGCCGAGCACGGCAGCACCGGGGTCACCCTCGCCAGGGTCGGGGAGGCGGCGGGCTTCAGCCGGGGCCTGGCCACCCACTACTTCGGGTCGAAGGGCGCGCTGCTGGCCCGGCTCCAGGAGGCCGCGCTGGCCGAGGCGATGGCGGCGGCCGCGCCGGCGCGCAGCGGGGCGGGCGCGGTGGACGAGCTGTGCGGCTTCGCGCGCGGCTGCCTGGAAGGGGTGCGCAACCCGACCGATCTGGGCCGGGCCTTCGTCGTGCTGGGCGCGGAGGCGCTCGCCGGGGCCTCGGAACTGACCGTCGCGGTGGCGGAGCTGGACGCCCGGACCCGGGAGTGGACGGCCGAGGTGGTCGGCCAGGGGCAGCGGGACGGGGAGCTGCGCCCCGGCGTGGACCCGGCGGCTTTCGCACTGGCCTTCGTCGGGCTGCTCAAGGGGCTGGTGGTGCAGGCCGCGGCCGCTCCGGCGGCCTTCGACGTGGGGGTGGCGGTGGCGGAGTCCGAGCGCTGGATCCGCCTGGTGCTCACGGCGGGCTGAGCGCGGGGCGGGGCGGGCCGGGGTGCGCGGGTGGGGGCCGGCCCGGGCGGGGTCGGGTGAGGGGGTGTCGGCCGGCCGCCCCGGGGTGCGGTCAGGCTCGTCGGGGTGCGGTCAGGCCCGTCGGGCCGGCGTGCCGCGGCGTGCGGGCGGGGCTATCCGAACCCGTTCGGTGGCGGGGGCCTTCTCCAGGTCGTCCAGCTGGGCGAGAACGGTGGCGCGCAGGTCGTCGTCGTCCTCGAAGTGGTGGTCGTTGAAGAGGGTGTAGCCCGACCACATCAGGTTGGCGCACACCCGGGCCGGGACCCGGCCCGTCCGGGCGCCCATGCCGACCAGCGCGACCGAGCGGATGCTGCCCGGCTCCAGAGCGTTCTGCCGGTGGACGGCCTGGAACGCGGCCGCGCAGGCCAGGGCGACGTTCAAGGTCTCGCTGACGTTCTCCGAGGACGTCTCCATGGTCGGGGCCGAGATCAGGAACCGGGGGTTGACGGCGCCGGACGGGACACAGACCGCGCTGCCGACCGGGAGGCGGCCGGCGTGCCGCTCGTCGATCGCCTTCCGGACCCGCAGCTGGATGCCCGCGCCCAGGTGGCGCTTGATCGCCGCGTCCGTCCCGCCGTCCATCCGGCCGAGGGAGTTGGTGGGGCTGACCCAGGCGTCGACCTTCGCGGTGAGCAGGGAGGCGTGCCGGACCTCGACGCCGGGGGTGTCGGCGAAGGCGGCCCGCCAGGACGCCACGACCGTCGCGTTGAGGTCGGTCAGCAGCACCGTGAGCGGTGCCTGGGTGCGGTCGGTGGTCATGCGGGGCTCCTGTCGGTCGCGGGGAAGGCGGGGCGGGCGTCCGGGCACTCCCGGACGCCCGGCCCCTGCCGGTACCGACGAAGCTAGCGCCCGGAACTGACAATCCGCCCGGTGCCGTACCCGGCGGTCCGCCGCCGGTCGGAGCGGCCGGGAGTGTCGGACCCTGCTGGTAGGACTGTGGTGTCCGCCAGGGAAGCTGACGGTTCATCACCTGCCGTTCGTATGCCATTCGTACGGTCCCGACCAGCCGGAGTCGCACCACCATGAACGCTGTCGACACCTCCGCCACCCAGCCCGACCCGAACGACCCGCTGGCCCTCGCGGAGCTCTTCGCGGGCGGCGGCGAGCCGTGGCTGCCGCTGCTGAAGCCGGTCATCGAGGCGCAGCCCGGGGCGGCCTCGTTCATCGGCCCCGGCCGCAGCCCGGACGTCGTCCCGGTCCGCGAGCTGACCTTCCAGGCGCTCAAGCCGCACGCGCCGGACAAGTGGAAGGTCGTCGTCTTCGGTCAGAACCCGTACCCGCGGCCGGAGAGCGCCACCGGCATCGCGATGTTCGACAACACCTTCCACGACTGGAAGGACAGTCAGTTCGGCCGGGTGATCAGCATCCGGTGCCTCATCAAGGCCGCGGCGATGTGGAAGTACGGCATCCCCAAGAAGACGCCGATCGCCGACATACGGGCGCTGCTGAAGAAGGAGGAGACCGTCCAGCCGCCGGAGTGGTTCCAGGCGATGCTCACCCAGGGCGTGCTGCTGCTGAACGCGGCGCTGACCGCGAGCGGTGATGGCGCGATGGGGCCGGACCAGCACACCGGGTTCTGGCGGCCGGTCGCCGAGCGGATCGTGGAGGAGATCCTCCGGGCCAAGCAGCAGGCCGCCGAGGAGGACCGCTTCGTGGTCTTCGCCTGGTGGGGCGCGCACGCGCGCAACCTGAAGCAGGTCGTGCTGCGGCTGGAGAAGAAGTACCCCGAGGTCGAGGTCCGCCACATCGACCACGCCAACCCGGCGGCCCAGGGGGACCTCTTCTGCGACGGCGAGCACTTCGCCACGGTGAACGCGGCCCTCGCCTCGCTCGGCGCCGACGAGGTGGACTGGCTGCCCAGCACCGGCTGGGACACCCGGCCGGGGCACGACGGCGGCGCGGACGGCGGGGTCGCCGAGCGGATGGGCGCCTTCATCGCCTCCACGATGGAGCTGCACCAGCTCTACCTGGAGCGACTCGCGGGGGTGAAGGACGAGGGCCTCGTCCTGCCCGCCATCACCGGCGTGTTCGACACCCCGGTGATGGGCTTCCGGGAGGCGGTGGCACCGGTCGCCGAGCTGCTGCGGGGCCTGGGCGGGCACGTGTCGCGGTCGCAGGAGTTCGGCGAGCGCCGGGTGGGCGAGGCGGCCGCCGGCCTGTCCGCCGACGAGATCTCCGCGCTGTACCTGTACACCTGCGAGTCCGCGTTCTACCGGGAGATCAACGCGGTGCTGCGCTCGCCGGACCGCGGCCGGCTGGTGCCCTACCTGCCGTACCTGCGGCTGCTGTTCGCGGCGGTGTCCCGGCTGCCCGTGCGCACCGCGCCGCTGTGGCGCGGGGTCTCACTGGACCTGCGGCGGCAGTACCCGCTCGGCAGGACGGTGACGTGGTGGGGCGTGTCCTCCTGCACCTCCAAGCTCGGGGTGGCGCAGGCGTTCCTCGGCAGCCGGGGCAAGCGGACGCTCTTCGAGGTGCGCCCGGTGCGGGCCGCCGGCATCCAGAACTTCTCGGCCTTCACCGGCGAGGAGGAGTTCATCCTGCTGCCCGGCACGCAGCTGGAGGTCACGGACGTGCGGACCGAGCGCGGCGGTCTGTGCACCGTGACGCTGACCGAGCTGGAGGAGGCGCCCCTGGTGTCCTGACACGTGTCCCGCGGGCCCGGCCGAACAGAAATCTTAACCAAGTTAGTATTTTTACTAAGTTTGGTTATGCTGGAAGTCGACCAGCAGGAGAGCCCGTTGTGCGGGAAGGGGCGCGAACGATGACCTCGAAGAACCGGAGCCTCGACGGCGAACTGGAGCGGGAGCGGGCCTACGTCGAGGTCTGCCGGGCGGCGATGGCCCGGCAGGTCGAGGACGCAAGCCACCAGGTGGTCGCCGGGGAGGACGTCTCCGGCGACGGCGCCAGTGCGGAGGCGCTCGGCCGGTACCTGCGCACCCGTGCCAAGCGGATGAAGGAGCTGCCGGAGAGCCCGTCGTTCTTCGGCCGCCTGGACTTCGCCGACACCGCGGAGGCCGGGGACCACCGGGGGCAGCGCTACTACGTGGGCCGCCAACGGATCTCCGAGGATCCGACGGTGCCGCCGCTCGTGGTCGACTGGCGGGCCCCGGTCTCCCGGGCGTTCTACCAGGCGAGCGCGCACGACCCGCTCGGGCTGGTGCGGCGCCGGCGGTTCGGCTGGGCGCCGTGGAGCCCGGGCGCGCCGGAGGACCTGACCGGGCTGGAGGACGAGCCCCTCGGCGGTTCCGGCAGCTCGGGCGGTTCCGGCGGGAGCAGCTCCGGCGGGAGCGGCTCGGTGGACGGTGGGGCGGCCGGTACTACGGGCGGCGGCGCCGCGGGCAGTGCCGGCGGCATCCTGGCCGCCGAGATCGAGCGGCCCCGGACGGGCCCGATGCGGGACATCGTCGCCACCATCCAGCCCGAGCAGGACGCACTGGTGCGGGGCGAGTTGAGCGAGTCGGTGTGCGTGCAGGGCGCACCCGGCAGCGGCAAGACCGCCGTCGGGCTGCACCGTGCCGCGTACCTGCTCTACAGCTTCCCGCAGCGGATCCGGCGCGGCGGTCTGCTGGTCATCGGCCCCAACCGGACCTTTCTGCGCTACATCGCACAGGTGCTGCCCGCGCTCGGCGAGATCGGCGTCACGCAGAGCACCGTCGAGGACCTGGTCGCCGCCCGGCAGGTCACCTCGGTGGACGACGAGCGGGCCGCCGCGGTCAAGCAGGACGCGCGGATGGCCACGGTGCTGCGCCGGGCGCTGTACGGCCGGGTCCGGTCGACGGGCGCGGAGCAGCTGGTCGTCCCGGACGGCTCCTACCGGTGGCGGGTCGGCGCGGAGCGGCTGGACCGGGCGGTCGCCGAGGTGTGCGAGCAGGCGCCGCCGTACGCGATCGGCCGGGAGAGCCTGCGCGTCCGGGTGGTGGCGATGGTCCAGGACCAGGCCGAGCGCCGCTCCGGCGTCAGGTCCGGCGCCTGGACGCGGACGATCGGGCGCGGCAGACCGGTCGCGGCCTTCCTGGAGGCCGCCTGGCCGAATCTGGGCCCGGAGGCCGTGGTCACCGCCCTGCTGAGCGACCCGGCCGTCCTGGCCGAGGCGGCCGACGGAGTGCTCAGCGCGGAGGAACAGGAGGCGATCCGGTGGCGCCGGCCGCCGCGTTCGGAGCGGAGCGCCAGGTGGTCCGAGCACGATCTGATGCTCCTGGACGAGGTGTCCGGGCTGATCGAGCACCCGGCGGGCTTCGGCCACGTCGTGGTGGACGAGGCTCAGGACCTCTCCCCGATGCAGTGCCGGGCGATCGCCCGCCGCAGTGCCTTCGGCTCCCTCACCGTCCTCGGCGACCTCGCCCAGGCGACCGCCCCGTGGGCCGCCCGCAGCTGGCCCGAGCAACTCGCCCACTTGGGCAAGCCGCAGGCCGCGGTGGTTCCGCTGACCACCGGATTCCGCGTCCCGGCCGCGGTGATGGCACTGGCCAACACCCTGCTGGGTGTGCTGGAGGTGGACGTGCCGCCGGCCGTGTCGCTGCGCCGGGACGGCGAGTTGGCGGTGCGGAAGGTGGCCGGTGGCGGCCTGGTCCCGGCAGCGGTGGCGGCGGTGCGGGCCGCGTTGGAGCGGGAGGGATCGATCGCGGTGATCGCGGCGGACGGTGCGGTGGCGGAGGCCGCCGAAGCGCTCCGGGCGGCGGGCATCCCGACCGGGGAGGCCGAGCAGGTCGGCACCACGGCGCGGGTCACGGTGCTGCCGGCCTCGCTGGTGAAGGGGCTCGAGTACGACCACGTGGTGGTGCTGGAGCCGGCCGCCATCGTGGAGGCCGAACCGCGCGGCCTGCACCGGCTGTACGTGGTGGTGACCAGGGCGGTCTCCCGGCTGGACGTCCTGCACGCCCGTCCGCTGCCCGCGCCGCTCGGCAGTTGACGGCAGGGCGGCGGACGGCGGGGCGGCTGGTGGCGGGGCAGGGCGGGGCGGGGATGGCGGACGGCGGGGCGGGTGGGTGCGGGATCGCGCCAATCGCGGTGGTGGTTCGGGCGATTCGGGGAAGTGGCGGTCGAAAGGCCGGGCGTTCGGAAGGATTTCGGTATGCCTACGATCATCAGACTGGCAGGAGCCGGTCTCGCCGCAGCCCTGTCCCTGACCGCCGCCACCGCCGGGGCGGGTGCCGCCCCGGCACACGCCGACGGCCCGACCGTCGTGCGTCAGCGGATCGTCCTCGACATGGCGGGGAACTACCCGACCGAACAGAACCGGCTGGGCGTCTTCTCGGTGTCCTGGAGGGTGCTCGGCGCCGAGGACCTCGCCGGGCCGACCCACTTCACCGTCGACCTCCCGCCGGGGCTCACCACCGGCGGCGCGATGTTCTACTCCACGCCGTACGACTACACCTTCACCGAGACCGTCTCGCCCGACGGCCGCCACCTGGAGGCCGTCCTGGACGGCAACCGCCGTTCCGGCACCGAGGAGTTCATGAAGATCCCGGTCGTCGCGGAGGGGACCGGCCCGGTCACCGGCGCGATCACCGCGAGGGTGGCCAACGCCGACGACACGGTTCCCACCGGGCACGTCCGCACCCACCTGCTCGGCATCGGACCGCTGCCGCCGCTGTTCGCCCCGCCGCCACGGATCGACGACGTCAGCGCCACCACCGGCCCGGGCGCGGGCGGCACGCCCGTGACCTTCACCGGGGCCGACCTGGCCGGCGCCATGGTGCTGGTCGACGGCGTCCCGGCACCCGGCAGCTGTACCGACACCGCCTGCACGGTGACCACGCCCGGCGGCTCGGGCAGCGCCGCCGTCACGGTCGTCGGACCGGGCGGCACGGTCCAGGCCCCGGCGGCGTTCGACTACACCGGCGCCCCGCCGCCGCTCCCGCCGGCCCCCGCGCTCTCCGGGCTGAACACCCCGTCCGGACCGGTCGGCGGCGGCACCGCGATCATCGTGACCGGCCACGACCTGGCCGGCGGTGCGGTCTCCTTCGGCAGCCGGCCCGCCGCCCGCCACTCCTGCGGCCCGCAGCTGTGCACCGCGACCGCGCCGGCGGCCGACCGGACCGGCCCGGTGGGCGTCACCGTCACCACGGCGGGCGGCACCAGCGCGCCCGTGGGGTACACCTACACTCCGTAGCGCGCGGTCGCGCCGGAGGACCGGCCCCGCGAAGACCGGCCCCGGCGGCCAGGGAGAGCAGTGCCCTGGCGGCCGGGGCCGGCCGTTTCCGCCCGGCGCGGTGACCGGGGCCGGCCGTTCTCGCCCGGCGCGGTTCCCGGGCCGCGGACGGGAGCGCTGCCGACCGCCGGCGTCCGGCGCCCGGGCATCAGGGGTCACTACGGTCCGAGTCCAGCACTTGCGAAACAAGTGATTTGAAAAATTCTTCAAGTTCATACATGCTTTCGTGCCGTCGGACCGGCACGAGGCGCATCCGGGCGCCGCCGGACGCGGGAAGGAGCGGCCGTGACCTCGGCAACCGGCGAACGCCGACCGGCCGCCGGCCGGTCGGGAGAGGCCACGGCATGAGCCTCTCGACCGCGCTGTCCGAACGGGTGCGGGCCGTCCTGCCCACCCGGGCGATCCTCGCCACCATGGGCCGCTCGCCGCGCAAGGACCTGCTCGCCGGCCTCACGGTGGCCATCGTCGCGCTGCCGCTGGCCCTCGGCTTCGGCATCTCCTCCGGCGCGGGCGCCGAAGCCGGCCTGGCCACCGCGGTCGTCGCGGGGGCGCTGGCCGCCGTCTTCGGCGGTTCCAACCTCCAGGTGTCCGGGCCGACCGGAGCCATGACCGTCGTCCTCGTCCCGATCGTCGCCCGCTACGGCACCGGCGGTGTGCTGACCGTCGGACTGCTGGCCGGGGTGGTCCTGGTGCTCCTCGCCCTGCTCCGGGCCGGCCGCTGGATGGCGTACGTGCCGGTGCCGGTGGTGGAGGGCTTCACCGTCGGCATCGCCGGGGTCATCGCCCTCCAGCAGGTGCCCGGCGCGCTCGGGGTGGCCAAGCCCGAGGGCGACAACCCGGTGGTGGTCGCGGCCCGGGCGCTGCGCGCGTTCGCCACCGCACCGCACTGGGCCTCGGTCGGTGTGGCGCTCGCGGTCGCGGCCGTGATGCTGGTCGGCGTGCGGCTGCGGCCCGCGCTGCCGTTCTCGCTGATCGCCGTCGTCGCGGCGACCGTCACCGCGAAACTGGCCGACCTGCCGGTCGCCGCCATCGGTCACCTGCCCACCGGTCTGCCGGCCCCGTCGCTCGGCTTCCTCGACCTCTCCGCCGTCCCGGCGCTGCTGCCCTCCGCGCTCGCCGTCGCCGCGCTGGCCGCGCTGGAGTCGCTGATGTCGGCGACGGCGGCCGACGCGATGAGCGTGTCGGAGCGGCACGACAGTGACCGCGAGCTGTTCGGCCAGGGCCTGGCCAACCTGGCCGCCCCGCTGTTCGGCGGCGTCGCCGCCACCGGCGCGATCGCCCGCACCGCCGTCAACGTCCGCTCCGGCGCCGCCTCCCGGCTCGCCGCGCTGGTGCACGCCGCGGTGCTCGCGGTGATCGTCTTCGCCGCCGCGCCACTGGTCGCGGGGATCCCGTTGGCCGCCCTGGCCGGGGTGCTGATCGCCACCGCCGTCCGGATGGTCCAGGTCGGCTCGCTGCGCGCGCTGGCCCGCACCGGGCGCGGCGAGGCCGCCGTGCTGGTCCTGACCGCCGCCGCCACCCTGGCCTTCGACCTGGTCACCGCCGTGGTGATCGGCATGCTGCTGTCCGGCGTCCTGGCGCTCGCCGCCGTCGCCCGGGCGGCCCGGGTCGAGCAGGTCCCGCTGCACGCCGACCTCCCGCCGGCCGACCACCACGAGGAGGAACAGGCGCTGCTGGCCGAGCACATCGTCGCCTACCGGATCGACGGGCCGCTGCTGTTCGCGGCCGCGCACCGGTTCCTGCTCGAACTCACCGGGTCCGCCGAGGTGAGGGTGGCGATCCTGCGGATGTCACGGGTCAGCGCGATCGACTCCAGCGGTGCCACCGTCCTCGGCGACGCCATCGGCGAGCTCCGGCGGCGCGGCACGCTGGTCCTGGTCTCCGGCGTCCGCGAGGAGCACCACCGTCCGCTGGACGCCCTCGGCGTGCTCGACCGGCTGCGGGCCGACGGGCACGTCTTCGCCACCACCCCCGAGGCCATCGCCCACGCCCGCACCCACCTGTACGAGGGGGAAGCGGGCGCCGACCACGGCCGGGCGGCCGCCGGCACCCCCGCCGACCACTGACCTCAACCCACCCGACCGTCTCCGACCAGCCTGGATATCCTGAACTCATGAGCGACAACCTTCCCCCGTGCCCGCAGTGCTCCAGTGAGTACACGTATGAGATGAACGCCCTCATGGTCTGCCCCGAGTGCGCCCACGAGTGGGTCCTCGCCGACTCCGACGAGGCCCCGGCGGCGACCGGCGAGCGCGTGATCAAGGACGCGGTCGGCAATGTGCTGGCCGACGGGGACACCGTGACCGTGGTCAAGGCGCTCAAGGTCAAGGGCAGCCCCTCCGGCATCAAGGCCGGCACCAAGGTGCGCAACATCCGCCTGGTGGACGGCGTGGACGGGCACGACATCGACTGCCGCATCGAGGGATTCGGCGCGATGCAGCTCAAGTCCGAGTTCGTCAAGAAGGCCTGACGGAGCGTCAGCCGGGGGCGGTGGTCCGGAACCCGGGCCCCGCCGGACCCCGCCCGCACCCTGCCGCACCCGCACCGGGAGCCCGCGCCACCTGGGCGTAAGCTGCCCAACCGTGACTGGGGTGGCAGCGGGAAGTGGTGACGGAGCGGCCGCGCGGGGCGGCGGGGCGGCGCGGGAAGGCCTGGCGTTCCGCCTGCTCGGCCCGCTCGGCATCACCGGCGCCCGCCAGGGCGCCACGCTGGGCGGGCCCCGGGAGCGGGCGTTCCTGGCGGTGCTGCTGCTCCGGGCCGGCCGCCGGTGCGGGCCGGAGGAACTGGTCGACGGACTGTGGGGCGCGGACCACCCCGCGAGCGCGCTGGGCGCGGTGCGCACCTACGCCTGGCGGGTGCGGCGGGCGCTCGGCGACGCCCAGGAACTGCTGCGCTCCGATCACGGCGGCTACCTGCTGGACGTGGTGCCCGACGCGGTGGACGCGCTGCGCTTCGAGCGCCTGCGCGCCGAGGCGGGCGAGGACCTGACGGCCGGTCGGGTCGCGGCCGCCCGGGACGGGTACGAGAGCGCGCTCGGCCTGTGGCGCGGCGAGGCACTGGCCGGAGTGGCCGGGCCGTTCGCCGAGCGGGAGCGCGAACGGCTGGCCGCGCTGCGGCTCGACGGGCAGGTGGCGCTGCTGCGCTGCCGCGTCGAACTGGGCGAGCACGCCGGGGCCGCCGCCGACCTCGCCGTGCTGATCGGCGAACACCCGCTGCGCGAGGACCTGCGGGCGCTGCGGATGCTCGCCCTGCACCGGGACGGGCGGGTGGCCGAGGCGCTGGCCGAGTTCACCGGCGCGCGCGAGGTGTTGCGCGACGAACTCGGCACCGAGCCGGGCCCCGAACTGGCCGCCGCCCAGGCGCGGGTGCTGGCCGGCGGGCCGCCCGTACCGGCCGCCGCGGCGGGCCCGTCGGCGGGCGCCGCCTCCGCGGGGGCGGCCCGGCACCACCGGCTGCTCGCGGCCGTCCCGCCCCAGCGGCCCGTGGCGCGGCCGTACCCGGGCGTGCGCCCGGGTCAACTCCCGCCGTCCGCCGCCGACTTCACCGGACGCCGGGAGCTGCGCGGGGCGCTGCGGCAGGCACTGCGCCACGATCCGGAGCGGATGCCGCTGGTCGTGCTGACCGGGATCGGGGGCGTCGGCAAGACCGCCCTGGCGCTCGACGCCGCGCACGCGGTGCGGTCCGACTACCCCGACGGGCAGCTGTACGTCGACCTGCGGGGCGCGGGCACCGGCCCGGTCGACCCGATGGACGTCCTGGCGGACTTCCTGGTGGCGCTCGGCCTGGCGGCGGGGCAGGTCCCCGCCACCCTGCGGGCCCGGGCGGCGGCCTACCGCTCGGCGCTGGCCGAGCGCCGGGTCCTGGTCGTGCTCGACAACGCCGCGCACGCCGAGCAGTTGGAGCCGCTGCTGCCCGGTGCGCCGGGCAGCGCGGCCCTGGTCACCTCCCGCAGCCGGGTGCTCACCATGGCCGGCGCCCACCGCTTCGAGGTCAGCGTGCCCGAGGCCGGTGAAGCCGTCGCGATGCTCGACCGCTTCGCCGGGCCCGGCCGCCTGGCCGACCACCCGGACACCGCCGAGGAGCTCGTCCGCTCCTGCGGCCTGCTGCCGTTGGCCCTGCGCATCATCGGCTCCCGGCTGGCCGCCTACCCCGACCGCGACCCCACCGCGATGGCCACCCGGCTGCGCGACCACACCCGCACCCTCAGCGAACTGCGGGTCGGCGGCCTGTCCGTCGAGGCCACCATCGGCCTCGGCTACGCCGCGCTGCCGCCCGACCAGGCCCGCGCGCTGCGGCTGTGCGCGCTGCTGGACTGCGCCGACTTCCCCGTCTCCGCCGTCGGCGCCCTGCTCGGCCTGCCCGAACGCGAGGCCGAGTGGCTGCTCGAACCACTCGTCGACGCCGGGCTGTTGGAGTCCCACGGCGTCGGGCGCTACCGCTTCCACGACCTGGTCCGCCTCTACGCGCGGCAGCGCGCCGAGGCCGAGGACGGGCCCGAAGCCTGCGCGGACGCCCTGCTGCGCCTGCTCGACTTCCTGATCGCGACCCTGCGCCAGGTCCTCTACCGGGGAGTCCGGGCGGACGGCGGCAACCGGGCGGCCGGCGGTGTCCGGGCCGTCCTGTGGCCGACCGAGCACACCGGGCTCGTCTTCGGCCGCCCCGACGAGGCCCGGGCCTGGCTGCTGGACGAACACCAGCTGCTCAGCAGCACGGTGGCGCGCATCCTCCGGGACGTCCCGCCGGTGCGGGGCCTGCCGCTCGTCGTCTGCGCGCTCAACGGGCTCGGCATCAGCGGCCTGTTCGTGGGAACGGCGTACTGGAGCCGGCTGGAGCGGCTCTCCGCACTGGCCGTCACGGCGGCCATGGGCGAAGGGATCCCGCCGGGGCTCACCGCCGAGGCGCTCAGCGACCGGGCCGGCTACGCCTGGGTCAGCCGGGACTACGCCACGGCCGAGCGGTACGCCCGGGAGGCCGTCGGCTGGGCCGTCCGGGTCGGCAACGAGGAGGTCCGGTACCTGGGGAGCCACATGCTCGCGGCCTCGCTCGTCGAGCTGGGGCGGGGCGCCGAGGCCAAGGAGGTCGCCCGGCGGGCGGTCGAGGTCGGGGGAGATCCCCGGCAGGTCGGCAGCCCGGCCTGGTACGCCAAGGAGATCGTCCAGCTGTACTCGTTCTTCACCTCGGAGGAGGCGCCGGTGGACGCGGCCACCCGGATCCAGCGGACGATGCGGGGGCTGGCCGGCCGTGGGGCTGGCCGCCGGCCGGAGGCGGGGGCGGGGGCGGAGCGGGACTGAGTCGCGGCGCCCGGGCGGGCGGTCGAGCGGTGCCTCGAACGCGGCTCGGAACGGGACCGGGGCTCGCCCTGACCGTGCGCGGGCAGGCCCGGGCCGACCTCGGTCGGACGGAAGCGGCCCGCGCCGGCCTGGAGCAGGCCCGCGCGGGCCTCACCCGGCTGGGGCTGCCGGACGCGCAGGAGGCGGAGCCGGTGCTCGGCCTGCTCGCGCGGTGGCGCGGGGGAGTGACCGGAGGTCAGCCGGCCGCCGGGCCGCTGTGGTTCCACGCGCCGGACCCGGCGGCGGAGCGGCCGGGCCGGTGGTGGCCGTGCAACAGGTGGTGCCTGCCGTGCCGGTTGTCCTCACGCCGGGGCTTGTCGGTCGCGTGCTGACCGGCGGTCGCCGGGGCGCCGGGGTCGGCCGTCGCCGATCCGGTGGCCACCCCGGCGGCGGCGACCAGCAGGGCGGCCAGCCCCGCCACGGCCGGCCCTCGGCGCAGCCGCCCGGCCGGACCGGCCGTCCCGCTCCCCGTCGTCCGCGCGGTGTTCGACACGGTGTCCTGCCCTTTCGGTGGTGCCTCGTTCAGGTGGGGATCATCGTGTCCGGCGCCGATCAACATCCTCTTGACATCCGATCAACCAGAGTCTGAATCGTTCGTTTCCGATGTGACCTGGTCCGATTGTGCCGTCGCGGACCGGCTCGGCGGCTCAGCACGGCCCGGGCAGTGGCCTCCGCCTCGCGCTCGAAGCGGTCGCCGGGGTCGGAGACGCGCGGCCGACGCGCCGGTCGGACGGGCCCGGACGCGGGGTCGCGCGGGGTCGCGGAGTCCGGGAAACCGGCGGACGAGCGTGTCGGGGCGCTCGTCCGCCGGAGCAGGGCCCCGCGGTCAGCCCGCCGGAGAGCCGGAGACCTCGCCGACGGGGCCGACCAGGACCTTGCCGTTGCCGTCCGGCTTCTCGGGGTTGTCGAGCCCGAAGGAGCCGCCCGGCCACGGAACCGTCACCTGGTGGGTGTCGTTCGGGGGCGTGATGACGATCTGGGAGGCCTTGACGCCCGACCCGCCGGAGTTGTTGACGGGGTAGGTGATGTGGAACGCCGCCGTCATCCCGGACTTGAGGACCGTCCCGTACGGGGTCTCGTTGGTGCGCTGGACGGCCATGGTCGTCCCGCCGACCTTGAGGTCCACGCCGGGGAAGCCGAAGAGCTTGCACTCGTGGCTGCCCCTGAAGTCGAGCTGGACGGTGACGACACCGTTGACCTGGTCGATGGTGTTGTCGTAGGCCGACACCTTGAGGTCGTCCGGGGTGCAGGCGGGGGCACCGCCGGCGGCGGCGTCGGCGTTCTTGCCGCCGGCCGTGGCCGCTCCACCGGGCTTCGGCGCGGCGCCGCCGGGCGCCGCCTTGGTCGGGGCCGGCTGGGCCGGTGCCCCGGTGGCGGGCGCGGCGGTGGCGGGCGCGGCCGGAGTCGCACCGCCCTGGGTGGCCCCGGCTGTGACCGCGACCGTGACGCCGACGCCGTCCTCCGGTCCGCAGGCGGTGAGCGCGAGGAGCGCGGTGGCGCCGACCGCGCCGGCCAGGGCGGTCCGCCGGGCGCGGCGGGAGGGCTGACTGCTGGAAGGGTTCGTGAACATGGGCTTCCCCCAGGTCGAGGTGGATGAGGTGGACGCGGCGGGCTGAACCGCCGACCCGGCAGGTGGTGAGTCCCGCCGGGGCCCGGGGCCGCCCGATGGAACGGGGGCGGGCCCGGGGCCGGTCGACGCCCGATCAACGGGCGCGCCGAGGGCTTTGATCGGATCTTGATCGGCTCGTGCGAACCTCCCGGTGTTCCGGTCCGGGGGATGTCGACCGGAACACCGGGAGGGCCGGCACCGTGCCGCCGGTCGCCATTGAGACTGCCATCGGGGGCGGCGCGCGCCCAGGGACGCGCGGGTGGCCGCGAGGGCGGTCGCGGCTTCCCGGACGTACCTGCCGAACAAGGAGCGAACTCGTGCAACGCGTGCCCGTACTGGTCGACGCCGTGGACCGGATCTCGGCGGCCGGGACCGCCTCGGCGATCCGCGAGCAGCCGGCCCTGGAACTGGTCTCGGAGGGGGAGGCCCGGCCCGGCGGGGTGGCCGTGGTGGTGACCGAGCGGATCGACGAGCCGACCGCCGAGCGCTGCCGCCGGTTCGTGCGCGGCCACGGGCTGCGCCTGGTCACGGTGGTGACCGGGGTGACCGAGCACGAGTTGCTCCGGGCCGTCGAGTGCGGCACCAGCGCGGTGCTGTGGCGCCACGAGACCAGCCCGGAGAAGCTCACCTCCGCCGTCCTCGCCGCGCACCGCGGGGACGGCGACCTGCCGCCCGACCTGCTCGGCCGGCTGCTGGCCCAGGTGGGCCGGCTCCAGCGCAACGTGCTGCAGCCGCAGGGCCTGGGCTTCGCCGGGGTGACCGAACGGGAGGCGACCGTGCTGCGCCTGATCGCGGACGGGCTCGACACGGCCGAGATCGCGGGCCGGCTCGCCTACTCGGAGCGCACCATCAAGACCGTGCTCCAGGGGGTGATGACCCGGATGCAGCTGCGCAACCGGGCGCACGCCGTGGCGTACGCGCTGCGCGAGGGGCTCATCTGAGCGGGGCCCTGGGTTCCCGGTCAACAGCCCGGTGCGGATGAGGAGTTCGGAACGGTTCACGAACCGGACGCGGCGGCGAGCACCGGAAGGGCCGTCACCGTTTCGCCGGTGACGGCCCTTCGTGCCCCTCCGGGGGGGGGAATTCCCTTGCGGGCGAGGCTACTTCGCGCCGAAGGCCTTCTCGATGTCCGCGACGACCTTCTCCGCGGCGATCGGGCCGGAGCTGCTGCTCCAGACCTGGCCGTCCACGCCCATCAGCTGGTTGGTGCCCACGGCCTTCAGCCGGTTGAAGGCCTCCTGGGTGCGGGCGGTCTCCAGGGCCTTCTCGCCCTCGGCGTTCAGGGTGGCGACGAACAGGCGGTCCGCGTCGGCCTTGTTGAGGTTCTCCAGGGACAGCGGGTCCGAGTGCGGCTGGGCGCCGAGGCCGTCGGCGATCGGCATGGTGGTGGCGCCGGCCTTCTTCAGCAGGTCGCCCGGCATGTTGGTGGTGTTCATCACGATCGGCCCGTTGGGCATCCAGCGCATCACCACGGCGCTGCCGGTCTTGCCCTCGCCGGCCTTGGCGGCGCGCTTGTCCAGGGCGTCCAGCTTGGCGGTCAGGTCGTCCTTGTGGCCGAGCGCGTCGCCGTAGACGGCGAGCACCGAGCGCCAGTCGCCGGCCTTGGGCACGATGGTCGGCGCCACCGCGGAGAGCTTGTCGTACTGGGACTTCTCGATGCCCGAGGAGGCCAGGATGAGGTCGGGGGTGGCCTTCAGGATGGCTTCGAGGTTGGGCTCCTTGACCGTGGCGACCAGCGGGATGCCGTCGGCCTTCAGGTAGGCGGGGGCGGTGGTGCCGCCACGGCTGGAGCTGGTGCCGACCGGGGTGACGCCCAGGGCCATGGCGGTGTCCAGCGAGGTGTCGTTGAGGGCGATGACCCGCTTGGCCTCGGCCGGGACCTCGACCGCGCCGAACGCGGTGTCGATGCTGCGCTTGCCGCCCTTCGCGGCGGCGGTGGAGGAGCCTGCGTCACCCGCGGCGTTGTCGGACCCCGAGGAGCCGCACGCGGTCAGGCCCAGGGAGAGGGCGCCGACGACGGCCGCACCGAGCAGGGTCTTCGTAAAGCGGGTGCCAAGCATGGGTCTTCTCCGGGAAATGGTAGTTTACGGACGAACCGTTTTCCTGAGGTTAGCCTAACCATACTCAAGACCCTGACGGAGAGGCCCGGTGTGACAACCCGATCACTCCTGCTGCGCGGACTGCTGCCCGCCGGCGCGATACTGCTGGCCGCCGTGCTGGCGAGCCTGCTGCTCGGCGCGGGCGACGTGGGGCCGTCACGGGCGCTCGCCACGCTGCTCGGTGAGGGTGACTCCGACTCCCGGTTCACCGTGTTCCAGCTGCGCGTCCCGCGCACCGCGGTGGCCCTCGCGGTCGGCCTCGCCCTCGGCGTGGCGGGTACCGTGCTCCAGGCCGCCGCCCGCAACCCGCTGGCCGAACCCGGACTGCTCGGCGTCAGCACCGGCGCCTCCTTCGCCGTCGTGATCGCGATCGTGCTCGGCGCCAGCGCCGCCAGCGTCGGCCCGTACGTCGCCGTGCTGGGCGCCGCCGCCGGCTGCCTGCTGGCCCTCGGCGCGGCCCGGCTGCGCGGCACCGGCGACGACCCCGTCCGGCTGGTGCTCGCGGGCGCGGCGCTGAGCGGGCTGATGAACGCCGGTTCCTCCGTGCTGCTGCTGTCCGACGCCCGGGCCGCCGACGAGATCCGGTTCTGGACCATCGGCTCGGTCGCCGGGCGCGGCACCGACCAACTGGTGGCGGTGCTGCCGGTCCTGGTGCTCGGTCTGGTGCTGGCACTGCTCTCCGGCCCGGCCCTGACCGCCCTGAGCCTCGGTGACGACGTCGCCACCGGCCTCGGCCACAAGCCCCGCCGGGCCCGCGCCCTCGCGGTGACCGCCGTCGCCCTGCTGGTCGGCGCCGCCACCGCGATCGCCGGACCGGTCTCCTTCGTCGGCCTGGTGGTCCCCTTCGCCGCCCGGGCCCTCGTCGGCCCGGACCTGCGCCGGCTGCTCCTGGTGTCTGCGCTGCTCGGGCCCGCCGTCGTGCTGCTCGCCGACGTGGCCTCCCGGCTGGTCGCCCGCCCGTACGAGATGCCGCTCGGCGTGATGACCGCCCTGTGCGGCGCCCCCGTCCTGGTCGCCGTCGTCCGCTCGCACCGGATGCCCTCGCTGTGAAGGCCCCTGTGAACACCGCCGTGAACACCGCCGTGAACCCTGACACCCCCTCGGCCGCCCCGCGGCCGTCCGCGCCGCCGCGGTCCGCCCCGCCCGGCACCAGGCTGCTCGCCCTGGGCGGCCGCTCGGTGCTCGTGCCCGTCCGGCCGCTGATCGGCTGCGCGGTGCTGCTGCTCGCCCTGGTCGCGGTCACCGCCGTCTGCCTGGCCGTCGGAGAGACGAACCTCGACCCGGTGACCGCCCTGCGCGCCGCCTTCGGCGACGGCACCGCCCGCGACGTCCTGCTGGTGGAGAAGCTGCGGCTGCCCCGCGCCGAGGCCGCGCTGGCCGTCGGAGCCGCCCTCGGCGTCGCGGGCTGCCTGATGCAGACCCTCGCCCAGAACCGGCTGGCCACCCCGGACACCGTCGGCTTCAACGACGGCGCCACCGCCTTCGCCGTCGCCTCCGTCACCGGCGTCGCCACCCAGCTGCTGCCCTCCGCCGCCGCCCTCGCGGGTGCCGCCACCGCCGCCTCGCTCGCCTTCGCCCTCGGCGGCGGAGCCGGCCGCAACGGCTACCGCTTCCTGGTGGTCGGCCTCGGCATCGGCGCGGTCTTCGGCGCGGTGACCAACCTGATGCTCTCCCGCGCCGCCATCGACGCGGCCAACGCCGCCTACGGCTGGACGGTCGGAACCCTCAACAGCCGGGACGCCGACACCGTCGGCTACCTCGAACTCGGACTGCTGCTCTGCCTGCCCGCCGCCGTGCTGCTCGGCCGCCGGCTGTCGCTGCTGCGCTTCTCCGACGCCGTCGCCACCGGGCTGGGCGTCCGGGTGCGCGGCCTGCGGGTCGGCGTGCTGGTGGTCGCCGTGGTCTGCGCGGGTCTGGCCGTGGCCGTCGCCGGACCGCTCGGCATGGTCGCGCTCGCCGCCCCCGAGGCGGCCCGCCGGATCGCCGGACCGCGCTGCGTGCCGGTGCTCACCTCGGCCGCCGCCGGAGCCGTCTTCACCCTGCTCGCCGACCTGCTCGGCCGCACCGCCCTGTCGCCGATCGAGGTGCCGGCCGGCCTGGTCACCGCCGTCGTGGGCGGCCCGTACCTGCTCTGGCTGCTGCTCACCACCCGTCCCCGGAGGACCGCATGACCGCCCGCACCGCGACCCCCGCGACCGCCGAGAGCGCCGCCGACGGCGCCCCGGCCCCCCGGCTGGAGACCAGCGCGCTCAGCCTCGGCCACGACCGCACCATCGTGGTCCGCGAGCTGGACCTCGAACTGCCGCAGCGGCAGGTCACCGTCATCGTCGGCCCGAACGGCTGCGGCAAGTCCACCCTGCTCGGCGGCCTGGCCCGGACCATCGCCCCGCGCTCCGGGGCCGTGCTGCTCGACGGCAAGCCGCTGACCTCGCTGTCCACCCGGGCGATCGCCCGGATCATCGGCCTGCTGCCGCAGTCCGCCACCGCCCCGGACGGGCTGACCGTCCGTGACCTCGTCCGCTACGGCCGCCAGCCGCACCAGGGCCTGCTGCGGCAGTGGTCCGCCGCCGACGCCGAGGCGGTCGAGCACGCGCTCACCGCCGCCGACCTCCACGACCTGGCCGACCGTCCGCTGGACACCCTCTCCGGCGGCCAGCGCCAGCGCGCCTGGATCGCGATGGCCGTCGCCCAGGACACCGACATCCTGATGCTGGACGAACCCACCTCGGCGCTGGACATGGGCCACGCCCTGGAGGTGCTGGAGATGGTGCGCGGCCTGACCGAGCGCGGCCGCACCGTCGTCCTCGTCCTGCACGACCTCACCACCGCCTGCCGCTACGCCGACCACATGGTGGCGATGCGGGACGGCGAGGTGGTCGCCCAGGGCGCCCCGCGCGACATCGTCACCCCCGGGCTGGTGCGCGAGCTGTACGGGGTGGAGAGCGCGATCCTCACCGACCCGGTGCACGGCACCCCGGTGGTCTGCCCGGTCGGCCTCGCGCCCCGGACCCGCTGAGGGGCCCGGTCCCGCTTGGCCCCCGGCCCCGCCGAGGGCCCCGGGCCGCCGGGCCGGGCCTCCGGGGGCCTGCCCCGGTCAGCCGTACGGGACGACCGCGACCGGGCAGTGCACGTGGTGGATCGCGGCGTGCGCCACCGGGCCGAGGTGGTGGTGGCGCAGCGGCATCCGCCGCAGGCGGCGGCCGACGACCAGCAGCCGGGCCGTTCCGGCGGCGTCCACCAGGTCGACGGTGGCCTTGCCGCGGACCAGGTCGGTGGTCACCGCCACCTCCGGGTGCCGCTCCCGCCACGGTTGCAGCGCCTCGGCGAGCCCGGACCGCTCGACGGCGGAGACCTCGGTCTCCAGCCCGCCGATCGCGCCGTAGGACATGTACTCGCTGCCGGCCGGCGGGGACCAGACGTGGATGACGCGCAGCGGCGCCGAGCGGAGCGCGGCGGCCTCGAAGGCGAAGTCCAGGACGGCGTCCGCCGGGTGCGCGAGGTCCAGGCCGACCGTCACCGGGCCGTCCGCCTCGTCCCCGTCGGCCCGGACCAGCACCACCGGGCAGGCGGCCCGGCGCAGCACCTCCTGGCTCACCGAGCCGACCAGGAAGCCGCGGACCGTGCCCAGCCCGCGCGAGCCGAGCACCAGGACGGCGGCGTCGTGCGCGGCGGCCTCCAGCGCCTCGACGGGATCGGCGGCCACCGACGAGGCGGAGACCGCGACCTCCGGTGCCAGGGCGCGCAGCTCCCCCTCGCGCTCGGCGAGCCGGGCGAGCGCCGAGTGGTCGCCCGGCTCCGTCCCGGGCGCGACGTGCTTCGGCCGGGGCCAGGCCTGGAGGACGTCCAGGCGCAGGCCCCGGCGCCGTGCCTCGTGGGCGGCCCACGTGGCGGCGGCCAGGCTCTCGGGTGAGCCGTCGAATCCGACGACGACGGGTCCGGTCACGGCGTGCTCCTCGGTTGCGGTGCGGCCCCAGTATCCGCGCCCCCGCGGGGCGGCGCCTCCCGGACGCGGCCCGTCGTCCGGGGCCGTGCCCGGGCGGGGCCCGGTTCGCCGCCGTTCGAGCCGGTTCGGCCGTCCGGCTGGTCGGCGGCGCGGCACGCCCGGTGCCGTGCGGCGCCCCGGGCCGGGCCGTGTCTCATGATTCCCGCCGGGATGCACGGCGTCGCGCGCTGATCCGACGCGAACCATGAGACACGGCCCAAGGTCGGCCGGACCGGCCCGACCGAGCCCGGGAGAACGATGCCGAGGGTCCTCCGATTCCGCTCGCGGTGGGCGAGCGCCGCCGCCGGACTGTCCGTGCTGGCCTCCGCCCTGGCGGGCTGCGGGGGTGGCGGCGGCGCCGGCCCGGCCGTCCTGGACTGGTACAACTTCCCGGACGACTCGGGCGCCCTCCAGCAGGCCGCCGACCGCTGCGGGCAGCGGTCCGGCGGGCGCTACACGATCCGCTACAACAAGCTGCCGCGCGGCGCGGACGGCCAGCGCCAGCAGCTGGTGCGCCGGATGGCGGCGCACGACGCCGGGGTGGACATCCTGGGCCTGGACGTCACCTGGCCCGCCGAGTTCGCCGAGGCGGGGTGGATCCGCGAGTGGACCGGGGCGACGGCCGAGCGGGCCACCGCCGACACCCTGGACGCGGCGGTGCGCACCGCGACCTGGCGGGGCCGGCTGTACGCGGTGCCGTACAACTCCAACACCCAGCTGCTCTGGTACCGCGAGGACCTGGTGCCCGCCCCGCCCGCGACGTGGGCGGAGCTGCTCGCGAAGGCGAAGGAGCTGGCCGGCGAGGGCAAGCCGCACCTGGTGGAGATCCAGGGCGCCCAGTACGAGGGGCTGACGGTCTGGTTCAACACGCTGGTCACCAGCGCGGGCGGTTCGATCCTCACCCCCGACGCCCGGGCGCCCTCGCTCGGGACGCCCGCCGTGACCGCCGCCGCCGTGATGCGCGACCTGGCGGACTCGGTGGCCGCCGACCCCTCGCTGGCGAACCAGATGGAGGACCAGAACCGGCTGGCCATGGAGTCGGGCACGGCCGCCTTCGAACTCAACTACCCCTTCGTCTACCCCTCGATGAAGGCCAACCGGCCCGACCTGTTCCCGCACTTCCGCTGGGCCCCGTACCCCGCGGTGACCGCCGGCCGCCCCGCGAGCGTGACCATCGGGGGGATCGACCTCGCGGTGGGCGCCTTCAGCCGGCACCCCGGCCTCGCGGCCGAGGCCACCCTCTGCCTGCGCGACCGGGACAACCAGCTCACCAACGCGCTGGAGGGCGGGCTCCCGCCCTCGCTGCGCGGCCTGTACACGGCGCCCGAACTCGTCTCCAGCTACCCGTTCGCCGCCGACGTGCTGGCCGCCCTCGACTCCGCGAGCGTGCGGCCGCCGACCCCGGCCTACCAGAACGTCTCGATCGCCGTCTCGCACGCCCTCTCCCCGCCCTCCGGCATCCGCCCGGAGCAGGACGTGGCCGGCCTGCGCGGGCAGATCCAGGCCGCCCTCGGCTCGAAGGGACTGATCCCGTGACACCGTCCACCGAGGCCGCCGCCGCGGCCGTACCGAGGCCGGCCCGGCCGTCGCGCGGCGCCCGCCAGGAGCGCCGGCTGGGCCTGCTGCTGTGCGCGCCCGCGGTGATCGTGATGCTGGCCGTCACCGCCTACCCGATCGGCTACGCGCTGTACCTCTCGCTCCAGCGCTACGACCTGCGCTTCCCCGACCAGGCCCACTGGGTCGGGCTCGCCAACTACGGCGCGGTGTTGACCTCGCCGTTCTGGTGGCAGGCGCTCGGCGTCACGGTGCTGGTCACCGCGGTGTCGGTGACCGTCGAGCTGGTGCTCGGCCTGGCGCTCGCCCTGGTGATGCACCGCGCGGTCTTCGGCCGCGGCACCGTGCGCACCGCGGTGCTGGTGCCGTACGGGATCGTCACCGTGGTCGCCGCCTACTCCTGGCAGTACGCCTGGACGCCGGGCACCGGCTACCTGGCCGCCCTGCTGCCGCGGGGCAGTGCCCCGCTCACCGAGCAGTGGCCGGCCATCGGTCTGATCATCCTCGCGGAGGTGTGGAAGACCACCCCGTTCATGGCGCTGCTGCTGCTCGCGGGCCTGGCGCTGGTCCCGGAGGAGACGGTCCGGGCGGCGATGGTGGACGGCGCGGGCTTCGGGCAGCGGCTGCGGCTGGTGATCCTGCCGCTGATGAAGCCGGCGATCCTGGTCGCGCTGCTCTTCCGGACCCTGGACGCCTTCCGGATCTTCGACAACGTCTACGTGCTGACCGGCGGCTCCAACGGCACCGGCTCGGTGTCGATCCTCGGCTACGACAACCTCTTCACCGCGCTCAACCTGGGCATCGGCTCGGCGATCTCGGTGCTGATCTTCGTCTGCGTGGCGCTCATCGCGCTGGTCTTCGTCAAGCTGTTCGGCGCGGCGACGCCGGGCGCGGAAGCGGAGCGGTGATGAGCGGGCGGTCCGTCAGGACGCTCACCGGCTGGGGCGTCGCCAACCTGCTGGTCGTGCTCTACGCGCTCTTCCCGGTGTGGTGGATCGTGGCGCTCTCCTTCAAGGACCCGAGCACCCTCTCCGACGGCGCCTTCGTGCCCCGCCGGTGGACGCTGGCCAACTACCGCGGCATCTTCCGGACCTCGGAGTTCACCCGCGCCCTGGTGAACTCGGTCGGCATCGCGGTGATCGCCACCACCGTCGCCGTCGTGCTCGGCACCATGGCCGCGTACGCGGTGGCCCGGCTGCGCTTCCCCGGCAAGCGGCTGCTGGTCGGGGTGTCGCTGCTGATCGCGATGTTCCCGCCGATCTCGCTGGTCTCGCCGCTGTTCGACATCGAGCGGGCGCTCGGCCTGTTCGACACCTGGCCCGGGCTGATCATCCCGTACATGACCTTCTCGCTGCCGCTGGCGATCTACACGCTCTCGGCGTTCTTCCGGGAGATCCCCTGGGACCTGGAGAAGGCGGCCAAGGTGGACGGCGCCACCCCGTGGCAGGCGTTCCGGCTGGTCATCGCGCCGCTGGCGGCGCCGGGCGTGTTCACCACCGGCATCCTGGTCTTCATCTTCTGCTGGAACGACTTCCTGTTCGCCATCTCGCTGACCTCCACCACCTCGGCCCGGACGGTGCCGGCCGCCATCGCCTTCTTCACCGGCAGCTCCCAGTTCGAGCAGCCGACCGGTTCGATCGCGGCCGCCGCGGTGATCATCACCATCCCGATCGTGGTCTTCGTGCTGCTGTTCCAGCGCCGCATCGTCGCCGGGCTCACCGCCGGCGCGGTCAAGGGCTGAGTCCCCGAAGGCCGAGTTCCCGAAGGTTGAGCCCCCGAAGGTTGAGTCCCCGAAGGTCGAGCCCGCCCCACCCGGCGGGCCAGGAAGGCGGATCGTGGCCGAGATCGTCCTCGACGGCATCACCAAGCGGTACCCGGACGGCGCCGTCGCCGTGCGCGACGTCGACCTCACCATCGCCGACGGCGAGTTCGTGATCCTGGTGGGCCCCTCCGGCTGCGGCAAGTCCACCACGCTCAACATGATCGCCGGGCTGGAGGACATCACCGAGGGCACCCTGCGGATCGCCGGGGAGGTGGTCAACGACCGCGCGCCCAAGGACCGGGACATCGCGATGGTCTTCCAGAGCTACGCCCTGTACCCGCACATGAGCGTGCGCGACAACATGGGCTTCGCGCTGCGCCTGGCCAAGGCCGACAAGCGGGTCATCGCGGCGAAGGTCGAGGAGGCCGCGCGCATCCTGGACCTCACCCGGCACCTCGACCGCAAGCCCGCCAACCTCTCCGGCGGGCAGCGCCAGCGGGTGGCGATGGGCCGGGCGATCGTCCGCGACCCCAAGGCCTTCCTGATGGACGAGCCGCTGTCCAACCTGGACGCCAAGCTCCGGGTGCAGATGCGCACCCAGATCGCCGCCCTGCAACGGCGCCTGGGCACCACGACCGTCTACGTCACCCACGACCAGGTCGAGGCGATGACGCTCGGCGACCGGGTGGTGGTGATGCGCTCCGGCGTCGTCCAGCAGGTCGGCTCGCCGCAGCACCTGTACGACGAGCCGGTGAACCTCTTCGTCGCCGGGTTCATCGGCTCGCCCGGGATGAACTTCCTCGGCGCCGTGCTGGAGCGGGGCGCGCTGCGCACCTCGCTGGGGGACCTGCCACTGGACGACCGCACCCGGCGCGCCCTGGAGCGGGCGGACGCGCCGCGCGAGCTGATCGTCGGCATCCGCCCCGAGGACTTCGAGGACGCCGCCCTGGCCGAGGGGCACACCGGCGGGGTCACCGTCACGGTGACCGTCGAGGTCCGGGAGTCGGTGGGCTCGGACGTCTACGTCCACTTCACGCAGGAGGGCGGGCCGGCGTCCACCGTCGAACTGGTGGAGCTGGCCGCCGACTCGGGCCGGGCCGACACCGGGATGCGGGGGCACCGGGTGGTCGCCCGGCTGAGCCCGGTCACCCGGGCCGCCGAGGGCGGCCCGCTGGAGCTGTGGGTGGACACCGCGCGGATCCACGTCTTCGACCCGCGCGGCGGGGCGAACCTGACGCACCCGGAGCACGCGTAGCCCGGCACCGGGCCGGAGCACGCGTAGCCCGGCACCGGGCCGGAGCACGGAAGGCCCAACCCCCGGCGGGCACGCGGTGTGCCTGACCGGGGCCGTCCGCAAGCCGACCTAAATTGCCCGGTTATGAGAGAAAATGTCGGAATCAGTCGTCGGACACTGCTCAAGGCCCTCCCCGCGGCCGCCCTCGTGGCCGCCTCCGACGGCATCCTCGCCCTTTCCCCGGCAGCGGCCGCGGCCTCCTTCCCGCAGCCGGTCGTCCGGCGCCCGCGGACGACCGCCGGGACGGCGCGGACGGCCGCCGGCAGGCCGAGGGCGGTGCTCGAACAGACGCTTGACGTGCGGTTCACGGACACCGACATCCCGGGCTACGGGACGGCCACCACGCGCACCTACAACGGGACCATCCCCGGGCCGACCCTGCGGGTGCGCGGCGGGGACGTCCTGAGGCTGCGGCAGGTCAACGGCCTGCCGCCCGACCGCCCCTACCGCGGCCCCCACAACCGCCCGCACCACCAGAACACCTTCAACCTGCACACCCACGGCCTGCACGTCTCCCCGTCCGGGAACGCCGACAACATCCTGCGCGAGTTCCGGCCGCGCACCGCCGACGAGGTCGAGGCCGGCGCCCCGGAGCCGGAGTACCTGACCACCGTCGAGATCCCGGACGGCCACCCGGCGGGCACCTACTGGTACCACCCGCACGTGCACGGGTCCACCGCCGAGCAGATCGCCGGAGGGATGGCCGGGGTGATCATCGTCGAGGGCGACGTCGACGAGGTGCCGGAGATCGCGGCCGCCGCCGACGTGGTCGTGTGCATCAACGAACTCCGGCTCAAGAAGGGGAAGGTCCCCGAGTTCACCGCCGGCGACACGTTCACCGCCGTCGCGCCGACCTTCACCGTCAACGGCGAGGTCAACCCCACCCTGGTGCTGCGCCCGGGCGAGGTCCAGCGCTGGCGGCTGGTGGGGGCGCTCGCGTTCACCACGCTGCCGCTCCACCTGGCCGACGGCGACGACGACGTGACGCTGTACCAGATCGCGCAGGACGGCATCACCTTCCCCGCGCCGGTCGCCACCGGGACGCTGGTCATGGCTCCCGGCAACCGCGCCGACGTGCTGGTCCTCGGCGGCGACCCCGGGACGTACGAGCTGCGGGCCGACGGGGTGTCCGGGCCGCTGATGACGGTCGAGGTCTCGGGGGAGGCCGTCGACCCGCCGATGGGGCTGCCGGACCGGCTGCCGCAGGGCAAGCCGTTCCTCGACGCGGACGACGTCACCGACCCCGATGACGAGCGCCGGGTGCTCTTCCACGTCGACGGGGGTGTCTTCGCCAGGCCGTTCCCCAACGCCTACCGCGTCCTCGGCAGCAACCCGACCCCCGCGGCCGACCCCGACGGCGACCTCACCACCGACCCCGCCTACGGCCTGTTCGACCCGGACTACGTCAACCACACCCTGGAGCTCGACACCGTCCAGCGGTGGACCGTCCGCACCGACGACGACCGGCCGGTCTTCCACCACTCCTTCCACCTGCACACCAACCACTTCCTCGTCACCCACCGCAACGGCGAACGGCTCGACCCTCCGGTGTGGCACGACACCGTCAGCCTGGCCGGCGGGCGGCCGGGCGACACCTTCACCTTCCTGGTGAAGTACGAGGACTTCACCGGCCGCACCGTGCTGCACTGCCACCAGCTCCAGCACGAGGACCTCGGGATGATGCAGCTGATCGACTACGTCGAGCCGCGGCGGCCGGCGCCGGATTCGTCGGGCTCGTCGGGCTCGGGGCACCACGGGCATCACGGGCACCAGGGCCGCCCCGGCCGGCCGGGGCGGGCCGGGCAGCCGGGGCGGGCGCTGACGGCCGAGCGCTGAGGCGGGCGGCGGGAAACCTCCGGACCACGGTTCCGGCGGCCGTCCGCGGGGGGCCGGCCGTCGGTATCCGGTCAACTCGACAACCCGGCAGGTGGAGTTCGGTGGATCGCGGGCGCACGGGAGGCGGCGGGCCCTAGGCTCGTGCGGACACCGTGGTGCGAGGGGGAATGCTGTGGCCCGGAAGCCCGTCCGGCGACGCCGGCCGATCGCCGTCCGTGTGGCGCGGCGGATGGCCGGACGCCACCCGGTGGGGGTGGGGGTGGCCGCGCTGGTCGCGTTCGCCCTGGTGCTGCTGGTGCTCCAGTGGATGGCCCACCACCTGCTGCTGCTCGCCGCCTTGCTGGCCGTCGGCGCGGCCGCCGGGGTCGTCGTGCAGCGTGCGCGGGTGCGGACCAGGCAGCGGGAGCTGGACGCGCGGACCGCCGGACTGCGGCACATCGGCCCGTTCCTGGCGATGACCCCGAAGGCCTTCGAGCACGCGCTGGCGGACCTGTGCCGCCGGGACGGCTGCACGGCGGTGACGGTGGTCGGCGGGTCCGGCGACCTCGCGGCGGACGTGCTGGCCACCACCCCCACCGGGCAGCGGATCCTCATCCAGGCGAAGCGGTACGGGCCGCGGACCTTCGTCGGCTCCCGGGACGTCCAGACCGTCAACGGCACCTACCGCGACATACACCGCTGCGACCTGGCCGCCGTGGTGACGACCAGTTCCTTCACCAAGGCCGCCGCCGAGTTCTGCGGCCGGGTCGGCATCCGCACCGTCGACCGGCGCGCGCTCGCCCTGTGGGCGGACGGGCGGGGCAAGCCGCCCTGGGCCTGAGACCGGGGGCCGGGGGGTAGGTCTGGACCCACCCCCGTCGGGAGCGCAGGTGGATTCCGCCGGAGTCCCGCCGTTCCTAGTGTCGATCACGAGCCGCCCGGAGCCGGGCGGCCGTGAACGACGCGGGGAGGACGAGGTGCCGGGAAGCACGGCGCGGACGGGGCAGGAGGCCCCGGCGCTGCGGCTGTCGGGGCTGCGCAAGCGGTTCGGGTCGCACACCGCGGTGGACGGGGTGGACCTGGTGGTGCCGCGCGGGTCCTGCTACGGGCTGGTGGGGCCCAACGGCGCGGGAAAGACCACCGCGCTGTCGATGGCCGTCGGGCTGCTGCGGCCGGACGCCGGGAGCTCCGAGATCCTCGGGGCGGACGTGTGGCACGACCCGGTGCGGGCCAAGGCGCTGGTCGGGGTGCTGCCCGACGGCATGATGCTGCCCGAGCGGCTGACCGGGCGCGAACTGCTGCACTACCTGGGGCGGTTGCGCGGTCTGCCGGCCGCCACCGCGGACGCCCGGGCGGAGGAACTGCTCGCGGTGCTGGAGCTGGACGGGGCCGGGCACACCCCCGTCATCGACTACTCCACCGGGATGCGCAAGAAGATCGGGCTGGCCACCGCCCTGCTGCACGCTCCGAGGCTGCTGGTCCTGGACGAGCCCTTCGAGGCCGTCGACCCGCTGTCCGCCGCGACCATCCGGGTCATCCTGCGGCGCTTCGTCGCCTCCGGCGGCTCGCTGGTGCCGTCCAGTCACGTGATGGCCCTGGTCGAGAGAACCAGTGGTTCGCGCGCGCGGCCCGCAACCTCCGCTGGATCTGGAGCGACCCGGCGACCTGGCGCGACATCCTGTGGGCCGTCACCGACCCGTTGGTCGGCGGAGGCATCGCCGCCGCGCCCCCGCTGGCGGTCGGCTACGGCCTGTACGGGCTCGCGCAGCCGCTGCTGCCGGCGCCCGGCCCCGGCTACGACCTCCTCCCGCAGGCCGGCGCCCTCGCCCCGCTGCCCGGCCTGGCCCTGGTGGCGGGCGGCCTCGCCCTCGCCCGGCCCGCGCTGCGCCTGCACGGCCGGTGGACCCGCGTCCTGCTCGGGCCCACCGAGCGCTCCCGGCTGGCCCGGCGGGTCGAGCAGCTCACCGAGACCCGGCTGGACGCCACCGAGGCCCAGGCCGCCGAACTGCGCCGGATCGAACGGGACCTGCACGACGGCGCGCAGGCCCGGCTGGTCGCGGTGAGCCTGCGCCTGGGCGCCGTCGCGGCGCTGATCGACCGCGACCCGGAACAGGCGAAGCGGGTCGTGACGGACGCCCAGGACAACGTCACCCAGGCCCTCCAGGAACTGCGCGACCTGGTGCGCGGGATCCACCCGCCGGTGCTCGCCGAACGCGGCCTCGCCGAAGGGGTGCGGGCGCTGGCGCTGGACGTCCCGCTGGAGGTGGAGGTCCGGACCGAACTGCCCGGGCGGGCGGAGGCGCCAGTGGAGTCGGCGGTCTACTTCGCCGTCAGCGAGGCGCTCACCAACGCCGTCAAGCACGGCGACGCCCGGCACGCCACGGTGCGCCTCGCCCACGCCGGCGGACTGCTGCGCGCCGAGGTCACCGACGACGGCGGTGGCGGCGCCGACCCCGCCCGGGGCAGCGGCCTGCGGGGCATCCGGCGCCGGCTGGCAGCCTTCGACGGTACGCTCACGCTGACCAGCCCCCCGGGGGGTCCGACCCGGCTGATCATGGAGCTACCGTGCGTGTTGTCCTCGCCGAGGACCTCGTCCTGCTGAGGGACGGCCTCTCCCTGCTGCTCGGCGCCCACGGGCACGAGATCGTCGCCGCGGTGGAGAGCGGCCCCGAACTGGCCGCCGCACTCGCCGAACACCGCCCCGACATCGCGGTGGTCGACGTCCGGCTGCCGCCCACCCACTCCGACGAGGGCCTCCAGGTCGCGCTCGCCGCCCGCCGCGAACAGCCCGGCCTGCCCGTCCTGGTCCTCTCTCAGCACGTCGAACAGCTCTACGCCCGGGAGCTGATCGCCGACGGCACCGGCGGCGTCGGCTACCTGCTCAAGGACCGCGTCTCCAAGGCCGACCAGTTCGTCGACGCCGTCCGCACCGTCGCCGCCGGCGGCACCGTGATGGACCCCCAGGTCATCGCCCGGCTGCTCGCCCGCAACGCCTACGACGAGCCGCTCGCCCTGCTCACCCCGAGGGAGCGCGAGGTCCTCGCGATGATGGCCGAGGGCCGCTCCAACGCGGCGATCGCCCAGCGGCTGCACTTCAGCGAGGGGGCGGTCAGCAAGCACACCTCCGGCATCTTCGCGAAGCTGGGGCTGGGGGCCTCGGACGACGACAACCGCCGGGTGCTCGCGGTGCTCGCCTACCTGGACGGGACGCGGGCGGGCTGAGCGGGCCCGGTGGCGCGGTGGGCGCCGGCCCGGTCGCCCGCGGACGGCGGGCGGAGTAGCGTCACATCCGGTCACCGTCCCGTGACGGTGAGCCGCCATCGGCGGGCGTGGGGGGCGGACCCGCCGTCCCGACCGTCGACCCGACAGGAGCGCCCCCGTGGCCGTACCCACCACCTTCGACCAGCACGTCACCGGCTACAGCCTTCCGCACGCCTACTGGATGGCCAAGGCCTCCGAGCTCGCCTACCAGGACGACGCCACCATCGACGAGCAGGCCCGCGCCTGGGGCTTCGACACCGTGCGCCACCACCAGACGCGCTTCACCCCGCCCTTCCCGCTCCAGGACACCCAGGCGTACACCATGGCCGGCGACGACATGATCGTCACCGCCTTCCGGGGCACCGAGCCCGCGGAGATCCGCGACTGGCTCACCGACGCCACCACCCCGCCCTGGCCGGGGCCCGCCCGGACGGGCTTCGTGCACTACGGCTTCGCCGAGGCACTCGAATCGATCTTCCCGGACGTCGCCAAGGCCATCTCCGACCTGCGGAGCAACGACCAGACCGTGTGGTTCACCGGCCACAGCCTCGGCGGCGCCCTCGCCATGCTGGTCGCCGCCCGCCTCGAACTGGAGGACCCGCGCCTGGCGGCCGACGGCGTCTACACCTTCGGCCAGCCGCGGACCTGTGACCGGCTGCTCGCCGCCGCGTACGACAAGGGGCTGAAGGGGCGCACCTTCCGGTTCGTCCACGGCAACGACATCGTGCCCGAGCTGCCTCCGGAGCCCGCCTTCACCCACGTCCAGGCGCTGCGCCACATCGACGACGCGGGCCGGATCGAGGAGAGGACCGGGCTGGTCGCCGGGCTGGCGGACCGGGCCAAGGGGCTGGGCGCCGCGGCGTTCTCGCCGGACGGCGAGGGTATCCGCGACCACCTGATGCGGAGCTACCTGGCGGCGCTGGAGAAGAGCCTGGCCTGAGCGGAGCGGCTGCGGCGGGGCCGGGCGCCGCGGCGGGCGGGGGGGTGGGCCGGGGGGTTGGTGGGGGCCCCCCGCCGGGCGGGCCGCCGGGGGGGGGAGCGGGG
>NZ_JBHTWX010000012.1:59054-68561 GCF_042792155.1 Kitasatospora sp. NPDC056651
CCACCTTAGGCGGAGCTCCCGGGCGGCGGTGGACACGAGCCTGGCCTGCGCGGCGCGGCTGCGGCGCGCCCGGCTCCGGCCGGGCGCGCCGTCGTGTCCGGGGCCTTCGGAGGGGCCCCCGGACGGGCCGTCCGACGGGCGGGGAATCGGCGCGGTGATCATGGACGGATAGGCTGCCGTGATGTCAGGTCCTCATGGGGAGGGCAGAGCTGATGAGGATCGGTGGTGTACGGACATGATGGGACCGGCGCATTCGCTGTCGGGTGCGGCCGCGTGGCTGGGGGTGGGTGCGGCGGCGGCCGGGCTGGGGGAGCCGATGCCCTGGCCGGTCCTGCTCGCGGGAGCGCTGATCTGCGCGGGGGCGGCCCTGGCGCCGGACCTGGACCACAAGGCGGCGACGATATCCAGGGCGTTCGGGCCGCTGTCCCGGACGGCCTGCGAGGTGATCGACAACCTGTCGTACGCCGTCTACAAGGCCACCCGGGGCAAGGGGGACCCGCGCCGCTCGGGAGGCCACCGGACGCTGACGCACACCTGGCTCTGGGCGGTGCTGTGCGGGGCGGGTGCCGCGGCGGTGGCCGTGTACGGGGGCCGCTGGGGCGTGCTGGTGGTGCTGTTCGTGCACATGGTGCTGGCGATCGAGGGGCTGCTGTGGCGGCACGCCCGGGTCTCCAGCGACGTCCTGGTGTGGCTGCTGGGGGCGACCAGCGCCTGGATGCTGGCCGAGGTCCTCGACAAGCCCGGCAACGGCTCGCAGTGGCTGTTCGAAGAGCCCGGGCAGCAGTACCTGTGGATCGGGCTGCCGATCGCGCTCGGCGCGCTGGTGCACTGCCTGGGCGACGCGCTGACCGTCTCGGGCTGCCCGGTGCTGTGGCCGATCCCGGTCGGGCGCAGGCGCTGGTACCCGGTCGGGCCGCCGAAGGGCATGCGGTTCCGGGCCGGCAGCTGGGTGGAACTCAAGGTGCTGAGCCCGGTCTTCATGGGCGTCGGCGGCGTCTGCGCGGCCGGGGCGCTCGGCTTCTTCGACTGAGGCGAAGTACCGGCTGCCCGCCGGGGGTGGACCCGACGGGCAGCCGTGCCGCCGACCGGCGGCTACTTCTCGGTCTCGACCGGACCGGCCACCGGCGCGTCGAAGCGCAGGTGCGCGGCGCCGCTCCAGTGGCTGGGCGGCAGCTCGATGGTGTTGGTGTACGCCGAGGCGCCGGTCTCGGTCTCCAGGGCCTGGAGGGCCAGGATCTTGGACATCAGTGGGCCGCCTTCTCGGTCGGGACGGGAGCGTCGTAGATGTAGTGCACGTCGCTGCTCCAGTAGCTGAACGGGGCCGCGGCCGGGGAGCCGGTCTCGGTCTCCAGCGCCTGGAGGGCCAGGATCTTCGACATCAGCGGGCCGCCTTCTCGGTCGGGACGGGAGCGTCGTAGATGTAGTGCACGTCGCTGCTCCAGTAGCTGAACGGGGCCGCGGCCGGGGAGCCGGTCTCGGTCTCCAGGGCCTGGAGGGCCAGGATCTTGGACATCAGTGGGCCGCCTCGTCCGCGACGGGGGCGTCGAAGCGCATGTGCAGGGCGCTGCTGGTGTGGCTGGGCGGCAGGATGGTGGTGTAGGCCGAGGCGCCGGTCTCGGTCTCGAGTCCCTGGAGGGCCAGGATCTTCGACATGGTCCGTTCCTTTCGGTGAGGTGGCCGCGGCCACCGGGTGGCGGCCGTCGTCCTTCCCCCGGCTCGGGGCCGGGGAGATCCGTGGTGCCGGGCGGGGCCGGCGGGTGTCAGACGAGGTCGGTGATGCCGGGCAGCGGCACCGGGCCGAGCACCGCCTCGTGCAGGGTGGTGAGCACCCCGGCGGCGCCGGTGGCCAGGTCCGTCGAGAGCCGCATCGAGCGGCAGCCCGGGAACGCCAGGTGGCCGCGGTGGTCCATCACGTGCCACTCCAGCAGCCGCAGGTGACGGTCGGCCGCCACCGGGTTCCCGGTCCGCAGCTGGTGCAGCAGCAGTCCGGCCCGGCCCTCGAACAGGCCGGGGGCGGCGATCAGGTCCGGCAGGCAGGCGCGGTCGGCGGCCGCCACGGCCTCGGTGAAGCGCCCGGGCAGCCGGTCGGGACCGGTGCGCAGGGCCAGTTCGGCGATCAGGCCCGCCGTGCCCACGCCGCCCGCGGCCAGGTACGGGAGCTTGCGGTGGAAGCGCTCCTCGGGCAGGAAGAGCATCCCGTCGGTGATGTCCGCCTCGTCCAGCTCGCGGCCGAGCGCCGCCTCGGCGGCCGTCAGCCACTCGCTGTCGCCGGTGTGCCCGTGCAGCCGCAGGAACAGCGCGGCCTGTCCGCTCCAGCCGTCCAGCAGGCCGCGCAGCTGCGGCGCGCGCTCCTCCCGGGCCAGCTCGTGCCCGAGCTTCAGGGCCAGGTCGGCCAGGCGGTCCTGACCGAGCGGCCCGGCCAGGTCGAGCAGGCCGAGCGCGATGCCGGCGCGTCCGGAACCGAGCCCGGGGTCGAGCGGCAGCTCGGCGGCGAGCAGTCGCTCGACCAGTGCGCCGGCCGCGTCCGGGGCGCCGAGGCGGGCCAGCGCCCAGGCGATGCCGGTGAGTCCGTCGTACAGCCCGGTCGGCAGGTCCGGGGTGGCGTCGGTGCGGGTGATCAGCCAGTCGGTGTGCTCGGCGGGGGCCGGCCGGCCGCAGGCCGACAGGGCGTACAGCACGCCGGCCGCCCCGTAGGCGAGGCCCAGGCCGTTGTGGGTCGGCCCGAACTGTTCGACGTCCCCGGGGAAGAGGCGGTCGGTCCGCTCCGGGGTGGCGGTCTCCAGGATGCCCGCGGCCAGCGAGTCCAGCACCGGGCGCCAGGCCCCGGTGTCCGCCGCCGGTGCCTGCGGCCAGGCCGGTCGCGACGGGCCGGGGCCGTCGGCTCCGACCGGGCGGCGCTCGGTGGCGCCGGGCGGCAGCTTCCCGCCGGCCGCCCGGTGCAGCGCCTCGGCGACCTCGGCCCCGAAACCGGGGTCGACGGGGTAGCGCGCGGAGATCTCCCGGGCGGCCAGCTCGGCCTTGCCGGAGTCCAGCGCGAGCAGGTGGTTCACCGGCAGGAAGAGGTAGAGCCGCAGCGCGGCGAGGGCGTACGCGTCCACCGCCGTGCCGCGCCGGGCCGAGGGGGAGACGAAGCCGGGCGCGCCCAGCGGGGGCGCGGTGGCGTCGTCGGTCGGGAAGGAGATCTCGAAGTCGACCAGCGCGCAGCGCCCGTCCGGCCGGATCAGCACGTTGTTGGGGTGGAGGTCGCCGAAGACCAGCCCGCGCTCGTGCAGCGCCGCCAGCATGCCGGTGACCTGCTCGACCACGTCGAGCGCCCAGGTGGTGTACGCGGCCAGCTCGGCCTCGTCCGGGTCGGGGTGGGCGAGCGGGCAGGTGCGGGTGAAGACCTCCTCCAGCCGCTCGCCCTCGATGTACTCCTCGACCAGGTAGTGGTGCTCCCAGGCCTGCCGGTACTCGTACAGCGCGGGTACGCAGTCCAGTCCGGCCAGCGCCTCCAGCACCCGGCGCTCGCTCAGCAGCCGCTGCACGGCGTCCCGGTCGGCGTGGTCGAGGCCGGCGTGCGGCCGGGCCTCGCGCAGCACGACCTGCCGGCCGTCGCGCTGGTCGGTGGCCAGGTAGACGCCGCCGCCGTTGGAGAAGTGCAGTGCCTTGGTGACCTCGAACGGGAACTCCTCGGCGGCCTCCGCGGCCTCCCGCTCGGCGTCGGCGGCCAGTTGGGCCTTGACGACCTCCGGCACCGGTGCCCAGTCCGGCACCGCGAAGACGGTGCCCCGGACGTCCGGGACGAGTTCGCCGTCCGGCCCGCTCATGGCCGGCACCCGCCGGCCGTGCTCGTCGGTGCAGTAGCGCTCGCTGAACGAGCCGAAGCGCAGGTAGAGCGGGCCCTCCCGGTAGCGCAGGTCGCTCAGCACGTACGGGCCGGGGACGCCCTTGAGCAGGGTGGACAGCTCGTCGAGCACCTGGGTCAGCCGGGCGTCGTCCTCGGGGTAGAGCGTGATCAGCTTGCCGCTGGAACGGCGGTCGGCGTACTTGCTGTTGAGCATGTGCACGGTGGCCCGGCCGCGCAGGAACTTCCAGGTCAGCTCGTGCTCCAGGCAGTACGCCAGGACCTGGTCGATCACCCGCTCGGCCTCGTCCGGGGTCGCCGAGACGTGCACCTTCCAGCCCTGTTCGGGCAGCCGCGGGTGCGGGGGCCTGACGTGCACCCAGGGGCCGTGCTCCAGGCGTTGCCAGCCGGGCGGCAGCGGCACGGCGGCGGCGGCGAACCGGTCGTCCGGGCGCTCGGCGCGGGCCGGGTCGTCGTAGAACAGCGGGTCGGCGAGGCAGTGGCGCTCGTAGCGGTCGTCCATGGTGCCCGCCTCAGCCCGCGGTCCGCGACGACCGGCGGGGCTGCGGCCGGAAGGGTTGCGGGCGGCACCCGTCGGCGTCCGGCCCGGTGGTCGTCCGGGCGTCGGATGTCGTCGTCAAGGGAACCCCCCGGAAGCAGTGGATCCCGCCGGTCGCGGGCTGCGACAGACCCTGCCAGCCGGGTCGCCCCGGGTCGACGGGTCCGATCCGCCACCTTCCTGCCAGGCAGCTTGCGGGCGGATCGGGGTGCCGGGCCCGGCCGGGGTCAGCGCCCGGGGTGGGCCGCCGCCGTGGCGGGCTCCCCGGCGGCCCGCTCGACGGCCCTCGCGGTGACCCGCTCGACGGCCGGCGCGGCGGTCGGTACGACGGCCGGAACGGGGGTCCGCCCGGGCCCGAGGTAGCGGCCGCGGAGCGCGGCGACGATCTCGGCGCTCGCCTGTCCGGTGCCGTACGGGGAGGGGAGCCGGCCGAGCCGTTCGTCGACGGTCTCGTCGGCCAGCAACTCCCGTAGTGCGCGGGCGAGTTCGTGTCCGGGGCGGGCGAGTCTGGCGAAGCCGGCCTGGACGGCTTCGGGGCGCTCGGTGGAGTTGCGCACCACCACGAGCGGGCGCTTGAGCACCGTGCACTCCTCCTGGATCCCGCCGGAGTCCGACACCAGCAGGCGGCAGTGCCGGGCCAGGGAGAGGAAGCCGGCGTGGTCCAGCGGCTCGATCCGGCGCAGCCGGGTGGCCGGGTGGCGGAGGCCGAACGCCTCGACGGCGGCCCGGGTGCGGGGGTGCAGCGGCAGCAGCACCGGCAGTTCCAGCGCGGCGAGTTGGTCGAGGATCTGGGCGAGCCGGGCGGCGTCGTCGGTGTTCTCGGGGCGGTGGATCGTGGCGAGCACGTAGCCGCCGGGGCTGACGGCGTGTTCGGCCAGCACGCGGTGCGCCTCGGCCTCGGTGGGCAGGGTCTCCAGGGTCGCCTCGACGACGGTGTTGCCGGTGACCACCACGCGGTCGGGTTCGATCCCCTCGCGCAGCAGGTGCGCCGCCGCGATCGCGGTGGGCGCGCAGTGCAGGTCGGCGAGCGGGGCGATCAGCCGGCGGTTGGCCTCCTCGGGCATGCCGGGGTCGAAGGAGCGCAGGCCCGCCTCGACGTGGACGACGGGTATGCCGGCGCAGTGCGCGGCCAGGGCGCCGGCGGCGGCGGTGTTGGTGTCGCCCTGGACGACGACGGCGGCCGGCGGGTGGGCCGTCAGGTGGTCGCTCAGGGCGCTGACCATCCGGCCGATCTGCCGCCCGCGCGGCTCGCCGCCGACGCCGGTCAGCAGGTGGTGCGGGCGGGGGAGGCCGTACTGGGCGAAGAAGGTGGTGGTGAGGGCCGGGTCCCAGTGCTGGCCGCTCCACACGATGCGGGCCCGTGGGCCGAGGAGCCGGGCCACTCCGGCGAGTTTGACGATCTCCGGCCGGGTGCCGAGGACCAGGGCGACATCGGTCGAGGACATGGCGCTCCGATGGGGCGAGGGGTGGGGCGGGGGAAGTAACAGCAGACGATATGGGCGGATTCGAAGGAAATGTCCACGCGCCGGACCGATGTCACCCACTTGGCCCATGCGGGTCGGATCGCCCTGGGTGGGGACGGGGGCGGTTCGTATGCCACCCCATCAAGACCGTTCGCACCGGGCCGATTTGGCGTGACTGCGGCAAACGGGTGAATTCCACCCGAATGGGCGCGCCGCATCTATCCGATCATCCGATCGGCCCAGCAACATACCGCTCCAGATCGCAAAGATCGGGACAACCCGGTCGCAACGAGAGGAACCCACCCATGTACGGACCGATAGGCGGCGGCCTTCCCCCGATGGCGGCCGGCGGCGGCGTCCTGGCCTCGACCGGCTCGCCCGGCCTCGGCATCGCCGCCGCGGCCGGCACGGCCCTGGTGCTGGTGGGGGTCGCCCTGCTGCGACGCAGCAGGCTGGCGGCCGACCGGCAAGCGCCCGACCGGGAGGCGCCGGGCCGCCGCGACCGCGACGACCGGTAGCCGCGACCGCCGGCCGCCCCGAAGGCCGGCCGCCGACGCGCCGAACTCCGCCAGCCCGCCGTTCCCCCAAGGGGTTTCCTCGTGACCGCAGATGTGTACCCGCAACCCGCCCGCCCGCCGGGGCCGGCCCGTCGGCAGCTGTCGCGGCACGGCCGCGCCCCGTTGTCCGGCCGGGTGCTCGCCGGGGTGACCGGACCGCTGCTGCTGGGGCTGTGCGGGTTCCTGGTCGTCGGTGAACGGGCCTACCGGTTCCGCGAGATGGCCGCCGCCCAGTGGTTCGTCTCGCACGGGCTCGGGCTGCGGACCCTGCTGCTCGAATCCCCCGACGCGCCGGTGCTGTACGCCGGTGGCGCGGGCGGGTTCGGGCGCGGGATCGCCCTGAGCACCGGGTGCAGCAGCGCCCTGCTGATCGCCCCGCTGGCCCTGCTGGCCGGTGTCCTGCTGCTGTTCGGCACCCGTCGGCCGACCCGGGTGCTGCTGGGCTTCGCCCTGGCGGCCGGCCTGGTCGTCGCCGCCAACCTGGGTCGGCTGGCGCTGATCGTCGCCATGCAACACCGGTACGGCGACGAGGGGTTCGGCTGGACCCACGTCCTGTTCGGCTCGCTGCTGATGATGGCCGCCGGTCTGGTCGCCCTGCTGCTCTTCCTCTTCCTGATCACCCGAACGTCCACCCGCGACACGGAGGCCGGTGCGCCGTGACCCTGCTCGACCTGTCCGTCTCCCTGTCCTTCGTGCTGGGGGTCGGCTTCCTCGCCTACGTCGCCGTGATCGTGCGCACCTTCCTGCGGGCCCGCCCGGACGCCACGGGCGACCCGGCCCGCTTCGACTGGCACTTCCTCATACCCTGCCGGGACGAGGAGGCCGTGATCGGCACCACCCTGGACTACCTCGACCGGCACTTCCCCGAGGCGCACGTCTGGGTCGTCGACGACCACTCCGAGGACCGGACGGCCGAGGAGGTGCGGGCCAGGGCGGACGCGGGACGGCCCGTCCACCTGGTGAGCCGTCGGCTGCCGCGGGCCCGTACCGGCAAGGGCGACGCGCTGAACGCCGCCTACCGGGCGCTCGAAGCCTGGCTGCCCGGGGACGCCGACGCCGACCGGGTCGTGCTGACCGTCGTGGACGCCGACGGACGGCCCTCCCCGGGGATGCTGGAGGTCTTCGCCGGACCGTCCTTCTTCGCCGACCCGGACATCGGCGCCGTCCAGGCCGAGGTCCGGATGTCCAACCGCGACGTGGCCGTGCCGCTGCCCCACCGGGGACGCCTGGCCAACCGGTTCGCCCGGCTGCTGGCCCGGCTGCAGGACATCGAGTTCCGCGGCCCGATCTCCGCGATCCAGATCACCCGCCGGCTCACCCGGACCGTCAACGTCGGCGGCAACGGCCAGGCCAACCGGCTCAGCGCGCTGCGCTCGATCGACCGGGGCGGCGGCGAGCCGTGGGGCAGGGCGCTGCTGGAGGACTTCGAGCTCGGGCTGCGGATGATGCTGGCCGGCTGGCGCAACGGCTACACCACGACCGCCTGGGTGGACCAGGAAGCCCTGTGGAACGTACGGCAGTTGATCACCCAGCGGGTTCGCTGGGCGCAGGGTTCGATGCAGTGCGCGCCCTACCTGCGCCGGGTCTGGCGCTCCCGTGAGTTCAGCACGCTGGGCTTCCTGGAAGTCCTCTACTTCATGGTCCAGCCCTGGCTCCAGGTCGTCGGCCTGGTGGTCTACACCGTGCCGATCGCGGCCTTCGCCTACAACGCCGTCTTCTACCCCGCGTTCGTCCTCGCCTTCCTCCGCCAGGGCGGCGCCGTGCTGATCGCCTTCTACCTGGTCGTCGGCGTCGCCGAGTTCGCCCTCTGGGGGCCGCTGTACCGGCGCCGCAGCGAGCCCGGGATCAGCCGCCGGGCCGCGCTCGGCTACGGCCTCGCCCTCGCGGTGTACGCCGCGACCACCTACCTCGTCGCGATCCGCGCCTTCTGGCGGATCGTGCGGCGCCAGGGCTCCTGGCACAAGACGGCCCGCACGGCCGAGCCGCTGCCGGTGCCCGCCGCCCAGCAGGCGGGCACCGCGCCGGAGGCCGCCGCCGTCTGAGCACCGAAGACTTCTCCCCGACCGGTGAGGCCGCGGCCGATCCGAACGCCGCGGCCGGTCGGCGGAGTCGACGCACCACACCCTCCTTCCTGCCCCGCGCCGCGGACACGTCCGTCCGCCGTGCGGTCCTTCCGAAAGGCCGACCCGTGAGAACTCGTACCCGCAACCGCGTCCTCGCCGGAACCGCGCTCGCCGCCCTCGGGGCGCTCTCCGTGGCCTCCCCGGCGTACGCCGCCCTGCCCGCCCCCGCGGCGGACGCCTACGTCGTCTCCACGGAGGCCCTGGGCGGCATGGTCGCCGTCGCGCCGTCACCCGAGTCGACCTACCCGGCCGGCGGCACCAAGACCCTGGTCGGCCTCAACGTCGGGCCGGTCGCCACCAACTCCACGCTCACCGCGACCACCGCCGGGGACCCGGCCGCCGGGACCTCCTCGGCCTCCGCGACCGTCGACAAGCTGGGGCTCGACCTCGGTGTGGCCTCGGTCTCGCTGACCGGCGTCAACTCGACCTGCACCGCCACCCCGACCGGGGCCACCGGCAGCGGCCTGATCGCGGGCGGGTCGGTCAGCATCGCCGGCCTCCCGACCAACCTCCAGGCCAACGCCCCCGCCAACACCAAGGTGAGCATCCCGCTCGTCGGCTCGATCGTGCTCAACGAGCAGACCACCGACGCGAACGGCGTGCTGACCGTGAACGCCGTCCACATCACCCTGCTGCCGTCGCTGAACGGCGCCAACCTGGTCATCGGCCACGCCTCGTGCGGCGGGGCCGAGCCCGCGGCCTCGGTGCCGATGATCGACCCGTCGGTCGCCGGGATGGGCGGCGGCGCGGTGGTCGCCGGCGCCCTCGCCACCGTCTACCTGCGCCGCCGCGGTGCCAAGGGCGCCGTGTCGGGCGCCTGACGGACCGTCCGTCCCGCCCGGGACCCCCCCCCGGCCGCGGGGGGGGCCCCCCCCCGGGCCCCCGGGGGGGGGCGCCTCCGTGCCCCGGGCGCGGCGCGCCGGCGGGGCGGGGGGGGCCCCCCACGCCCGGATCGCGGACGCCCGGGAGCGGTTGGCGC
>NZ_JBHTWX010000012.1:68571-68909 GCF_042792155.1 Kitasatospora sp. NPDC056651
CCGGCGCCGCTGGGGGGGGCGGGCCCGGGGGGGGGGGGGGGGGCGCCGTCATGTCCGGTGCGGGCGCGGGTTCCCCGCCCCCGGACGGCGGGAGGGGCCGCCCCGGGGTCGCCCCCGGCCACGGCGGGCCACCGCGGGGCGGCGTCAGCGGAGCCTCCGGACTCCACTCCAACGTGTGAGGAACGGCTGTCGGATGACGGGGCCGGGCGACATCCCCAGCTCCGCCGCCGTGTGGCGCCCCCGGCCGCCCCCGGGGGGCCCCCCGCACCCGCCCCCCCGCCGCCGCCCCCCCCCCCCCGCCCCGCGCCCGCGCCGCCCGCAGCCAAAACCCCCCAAAC
>NZ_JBHTWX010000012.1:68919-108895 GCF_042792155.1 Kitasatospora sp. NPDC056651
CCCCGCCGCGGTGTGCCGCCCCGGTCCGCCGGGGGCGGCACACCTGCACCCGGCACCGGGCGGCTCCGCCGGCCGGACGCGCCGGGCCCCGTGCGGTCGCTCGCCTACCCTACGAACGGACCGGCCGCCCCGGCCGAGGCCGTTCTAGGAGGAGTCCCGTGTCGTCCTGCGACCCCAAGCACGCTCCCGTCGGCGATGTGAGCGCCGCGCTCATGGTGATCGACTCCCGGCTCAAGGCCGTCTACGACGGCAAGTCCGGGACGGACCCCGAGCACCAGCGGATGGTCGACCAGATCACCGCGTCCTTCGGCCCCGCCCAGGCCGAGGCGCTGATCGAAGGCGCCTGCACGCTCGTCTACGTGTTCATGAACTGGCTGCGGCAGGCGTTCGAGCACCAGGACGAGGACGTGATCGAGCACGCCGTCCCCAGCCTGGTGTCCACCATGCGGATGATGCCGAGGACCTTCAACCCCGAGGTCATCCCCACCATGGCCGGTCTGCTGGTCGCCGCCGGCACCGGGCTGAGCCCCAACCTGTGGCGCGCCCAGTACGGCTCCTGGACGAAGGAGGAGATGAACCCCCTGGAGGCCACGGCGGTGCTGCTCGCGGAGTACATCAACCGGATCTCCGGCCAGGGCAACGACTTCGCCACCAAGCTGGTCACCGACGCGCTGAACCAGCTCGACTAGGACGGGTTCCCGGACGTGCCGGTGGCGCCGCCCCGGACAGGGGCGTCGCCACCGGCGTTCGCGTCGCTCAGAGCGCCCGGGTCAGCCGGTCGGTGAGCAGCCGGGTGAAGCGGGCCGGGTCGGGCAGCTCGCCGCCCTCGGCGAGCAGGGCGCTGCCGTGGACCAGCTCGGCGATCTCCGCCAGCGCGGGATCGGTGGCGTCGGCATCGTGCGCCGTGCGCAGCGCGACCACCAGCGGGTGTGCCGGGTTGAGCTCCAGGGTCCGCTGGACCGGCGGCACCTGCTGGCCCATCGCCCGGTACATCTTCTCCAGGGTCGGGGTCATGTCGTGGGCTTCGCCGACGAGGCAGGCCGCCGAGGTGGTCAGCCGAGAGGACAGCCGGACCTGCTTGACCTGCCCGGACAGGGAGGTGGTCAGCCAGGCCAGCAGGGCGGCGAAGTCCTGCTCGCGCCTGCTCTTCTCGGCGTCGGCCTCCTCGTCGCCGTCGGCCGGCTCGTCGAGGTCGACCTGGCCCTTGGCGATGGACTGGAAGCGGTGGCCGTCGAAGGCCGGGACCTGCTCGACCCAGACCTCGTCGACCGGGTCGGTGAGGATCAGCACCTCGTACCCCTTGGCCCGGAAGGCCTCCAGGTGCGGGGAGTTCTCCACGGTGGCCCTGGTCTCGCCGGTCAGGTAGTAGATCGCCTCCTGGCCGTCCTTCATCCGTTCGACGTACTCGCCCAGCGTGGTGGTCTTCTCCGGGTCGTGGGTGGAGGCGGCCGACACCAGACCGAGCAGGGCCTCGGTGTTGTCGGCGTCCTCCAGCAGGCCCTCCTTCAGCACGCTGCCGAACTGGCCCCAGAGCGTCGCGTAGGCCTCGGCGTCGCCGGTCCGGACCTCCTTGAGGGCGCCGAGGACCTTCTTGACCAGGCGCCGGCGCACCGCGCGGATCTGCCGGTCGTGCTGGAGGATCTCGCGGGAGATGTTCAGCGACAGGTCGTGGGTGTCCACCACGCCCTTGACGAAGCGCAGGTAGTTGGGCATCAGCGCTTCGCAGTCGTCCATGATGAAGACCCGCTTGACGTACAGCTGCACGCCGCGCTTGGCGTCCCGGGAGAACAGGTCGAACGGGGCCTGCGAGGGGACGAACAGCAGCGCCTCGTACTCGAAGGTGCCCTCGGCGCGCATGTGGACGGTCTTGGCCGGAGGCTGCCAGTCGTGGCTGATCTGCCGGTAGAACTCGGTGTACTCCTCCTCGGTGACCTCGTTGCGCGGCCGGGCCCAGAGCGCCTTCATCGAGTTGAGGGTCTCGGTCTCGCGGGTGGTGGCGCCCTCGGCGTCGGTGCGCTCGGTGGCCATCCGGATCGGCCAGCGGATGAAGTCCGAGTACTGCTTGACGATCTGGCGGATCTTCCGCTCGGACAGGTAGTCGGCCAGGCCGTCCTCGCTGTCGGCGGGCTTGATGTGCAGGGTGACGGACGTCCCCACCGGCAGCCCGTCGACGGCCTGGATCTCGTAGGTGCCCTCGCCGTCGGACTCCCACTGGGTGCCGGCGTCGGTGCCGGCCCGCCGGGTGCGCAGGGTGACCTTGTCGGCGACCATGAACGCCGAGTAGAAGCCGACGCCGAACTGGCCGATCAGGCTCTGGGCGGCCGCGGCGTCCTGGGCGTCCTGGAGCTTCTCCAGCAGGCCCGCGGTGCCGGACTTGGCGATCGTGCCGATCAGCTCCACGATCTCGTCCCGGCTCATGCCGATGCCGTTGTCGCGGACGGTGAGGGTGCGGGCGTCCTGGTCGACGTCCAGGGTGATGTGCGGGTCCGAGGTGTCGGCCGCGAGGTCGGAGTCGGTCAGCGACTCCAGCCGGAGCTTGTCCAGGGCGTCGGAGGCGTTGGAGATCAGCTCGCGCAGGAAGATGTCCTTGTTCGAGTAGATCGAGTGGATCACCAACCGGAGCAACTGACGGGTCTCGGCCTGGAATTCCAGCGTCTCGACACTGCTACCCACTCTGGGACTCGCTTTCTGCCTGAAGGGTACGGAGGGTGTACGGAGGGTACGGAGGTGCGGGTGGGGCCTGGTGGCCCGTATCGCATCGTAGATGTTGACTCCGCCCGGGCCGGGCCGATCAGTCGATCGGGGGTGCTTCGGTGGCCGCGGTCGAGGCCTCGGCGGCCAGGCGGGCGACCTCGGCCCAGGCGTCGAGGTGGGGTCCGCCCGGCTGGAGGCCCGGGTGGTCGGGGTGGCGCGGGAGACCAGGGTGGTCCGCGGCGGGCTGGGCGGGCAGGAAGGCCGGGGAGCGGCCGCGGTGGAGGTACCAGCGGCCGAGGCGCACCAGGGCGGCGCGGCGCTCGGCGGCGCTGGTCTCGGCGGAGCGGCGTTCGGCGGCGTAGAGGCGCAGCAGGTCGTTGAGCCGGTAGTGGCCGGGTTCGTCGACGGTGAGCAGGTGGGCGGTGGCCAGCCGGTCGAGCACGGGGCGGACGGCGGCGGCCGGGGCGCCGGCCAGGGCGGCGGCCGCGTCGGCGCCGATGCCGACGGCCGGGAGCAGGGTGAGCAGCCGCAGCAGCGTCCGGGCCTCGGCGGGCAGCGAGCGGTAGGAGAGGTCGAAGGCGGCCCGGACCGTCGAGGTGGCGTCGCCCTCGATCTGGAGGGCGCTCAACCGGTGGTCGGTGTCGAGGAGTTCGGCGGAGTGTTCGGCGAGGCTGCGGTCCGGGACGGCGGCCAGGCGGCTCGCGGTGATGGCCAGTGCGAGCGGCAACCGGCCGCAGGCGTCGGCGAGTTCGGCGGCGGCGCGGGGCTCGGCGCGGACGCGGTGCTCGCCGAGCAGCCGGGCCAGCAGTTCGACGGCCTGGGGGGCCGGCAGGACGTCGAGGACCAGGGGGCGGGCGCCGTTGCGGACGGTCAGGCCGTCGAGCCGGGTGCGGCTGGTGACCACCGTGCGGCAGTCCGGGGCGCCCGGCAGCAGCGGGCGGACCTGTTCGGCGTCGCGGGCGTTGTCGAGGACCACGAGCAGCCGGCGGCCGGCCAGCAGGGAGCGGTAGAGCGCGGCGGCCTCGTCGGGCGTGGTGGGGATCCGGTCGCCGGGCACGCCCAGGGCGCGCAGGAAGCGGGCCAGGACGGTGTGCGGGGCGAGCGGGGCGTCGACGGAGTAGCCGTGCAGGTCGGCGTAGAGCTGGCCGTCCGGGAAGCGGTCGCGGACGCGGTGGGCCCAGTCGACGGCCAGGGCGGTCTTGCCGGCCCCGGCGGGGCCGGAGACGGCGCAGACCGGGGTGGGCGGGGTGGCGAGCAGCGCGTCCAGGGCGGCCAGCTCGGTGGCGCGGCCGACGAAGGCGGCGGGGGCGGGCGGGAGTTGCGCGGGTGGCGGGGGCGGCGGGTCCGTCGGGGTGCTCGGGGTGGCGGGGGCCTCCTCGGGGGGAGCGGCCGGGGTGGCGGCCGCCGGGGTGCGGACGGGTTCGGTGGCCAGCAGTTCCAGGTGCAGGGACCGCAGTTCGGGCCCGGGGTCGAGTCCGAGGTCCTCGGCCAGCCGGTCCGCGATCCGGCGGTAGGCGGCGAGGCCCTCGGGCGTGCGGCCGGAGGCGTGCAGGGACCGCATCAGCTGCCCGGTGAAGCGTTCCCGCAGCGGATGGTCGGCGACGAGCGCGGTCAGCTCGGGGACGGCCGCGCGGTGCCGCCCGAGGGCGAGCTCCAGGTCGAGGCACTCCTCCCAGGCGGTCAGCCGCAGTTCGTCCAGGGCGACCGCGCCCGGGGCGTCCGCGTCCACGGCGAGGCCGTCCAGCGCGGGGCCGCGCCACAGCGCGAGCGCCGCGCGGAGCCCGTCGACCGCCGCCGGGGCCCGTCCGGCGGCCGCCTCGCGGCGGGCGTCGGCCAGCCGGTCGGTGAAGGTGCGGGCGTCCAGGCGGTGGCCGGTGAGGGTGATGCGGTAGCCGCGGCCGTCCGTCAGCAGCACGGGCGGTGCGTCCGGGTCGGCCTCGGCGAAGCGGCGCCGCAGCACCCCGGCGAGGTTGCGGACCTGCCGGGTGGCGGTGGCCGGCGGCCGCTCGTCCCAGACGGCGTCCACCAGACGGGCGACCGGGACGGAGCTGTCCGCGTTGAGCAGCAGGGCGGCCAGCAGCCGCTCCTGCCGGGAGCCTTCGGAGGGGACGCGCCTCCCGTCGCCGGTCCACACCTCCAGCGAGCCGAGGATCCTGAACTCCAAGGGGGTTCCTCCCTGGGGCCGGCGGGGCCGGACCGGCCGTCGCCGTGAGCGGATGGGCGTGAGCTGTGACGAACCGATGACCAGATCATGCCAGTTGTGTGCGTCCGGTTGAGAACTTTGCAGTGCACCGGCCGAAACGAGCCGGTCACCCGGTGAAACCCCCCGAACCAGGAGCACTCGATGAACCGTCTGAAGAAGGCCGTCGCCACCGCGAGCGCCATCGCCGCGGCCGCCCTGATCCCGCTCACCGCCGCCCCCGCCTCCGCCGCCACCGGGCCGGCCACCCACCTGGGCATGACCTGGTCCGTCGTCTCCTACGGCCCGGAGGGCACCGTCCAGGTCGGCGGCCCCGGCGGCAGCCCGAGCGACGCCTACAAGGGCGACACCGCGCCCACCGTCTCGCTGCCCGTGCTGTGCCTGAACGTCGACGGCAGCCCGGCGCCGGCCGGGATCAGCCTCGGCTTCTACAACGGCTGGGCGCAGGGCACCGTCGCCCTCAGCCAGCCGGTCAAGGGCTCCCGCCTCAACAGCCGGGCCGCGGCGGACAGCGTCTGCTCGTCCACCTTCGGTGCCGGCTGGCGCGAGGCCGAGTTCCACGACGGCCACTACGGCCCCGACCTGTCGCAGACCGGCGGCTGGGACTTCTGGGCCTACGGCAACATCCCCAACAACACCCGGTTCTGGACGGCCATCAACGACTCGCCGGCCAACCCCTGGAACTGACCCGACGGCAGCCGCCGGCGCGCCCGCCCTCCCCGTGGGCGCGCCGCGGCCGGGCCCCGGTCGGTGCGTGACGGCCTTGCACGGGCGGGCAGTTCGGGGATTCGCCGACGGGACATCCGGGTACGCCGTACGCTCGGGCGCCGACGGTGGTCGTCGAACACGGCCCGGAACCGGTAGGAGGACGGCGTGAACACGGCTGCCGCACGGCCCGCACAACCGCGCTCACGCGTCGGCGGGACCGCACCCCGGATCGACCCGCTGCTCGCCGACCGCGTCACCGAGGCACTCCTCCTCGCCGGCCTGCCCGTCGGCTACGGCGGCCACGGGGTCGGCGTCCGGCTGCGCCCGGCCGAACCGCACGACGACTCCGACGACTGCGCCGGCCTCGTCGCGCTGCACTGGGAGCCCGGTCCCCGGCTGGCGGCCGCGGCGGCGATGGCCCAGCAGTCGGCGTCCTCGGCCCGGCGGGTCGTCAGCAGCAGCATGGAGAACGCGCTGGCCGAGTTCCTGCCGGCGTTCGGACTGGAGGTCGTCCTGGGCCGGGCGGACGGGGAGACCAGGGTGGGCGGGGCCGGCGGTTCGGCGGCGCCGCCGTTCGGGACACCCCCGCGGAGTCGCGCCGCCGACCCGTCGGGGGTCGGGTCGCGCCCGCAGGACCTCGGCATCGGGGCCGACGTCGTGGACGCGGTCCGCCGCGCCGCCGCGCTCGTCGGCCTGCCGGTCGCCGACCACCTGCACGCGCCGGGCATCACGCTCGACGCGTGCCGGCCCGTCGACGAGGGGGACGACGCCAGGGGCATCGCCGACCTGCGCTGGAACCCCTCCGGGCGCTTGTCCGCCTCCGCCGCCTCCGCCGCCTCCGCTGCCGACGGCGAGCAGGCCGCGCGCGTCCGGACCGCCGTCCAGGACGCGATGCGCCACGCCTTCGGCTCCGTCCTCGGGGCCTGCGGCCTCGAACTCCGGTGGCGCCGACCCGCGAACCTCCCGTACCAGCTGCGCGCCTACGGGCCCGCCGAGCAGCCGCCGGTCCGGCGCTGACCCCGACGGTCCCCTGGGGTCACTCGGTGCCGAGGGCCTTGCCGTAGACCGCGGAGCCGCGCCGGACCGTCATGCCCAGCCGCTGGTAGAGGGGCAGCGCACCGCTCTCCGAGTGGGTCCACAGGGTGCAGGTGCGGTGGCCCCGGCGGTAGGAGGCGCGGAAGGACTCCCGCAGCAGCATGCGGGCGATGCCCCGGTCGCGGTGGTCCTTCCGTACGGCGACCCGCTCGACGTAGCCCTCGTCGGAGCCCGGAACGTCCAGCGCCAGCACCGCGCCGACCAGGTGATCGCCCGCGAACGCCAACGGCGAGAGCGCGGGTGCGAAGGTGTCGAGCCCGACGGTGTGCCGGGCCCACTCCTCGTACGGCTTCCGCCGCATCTGCCACTCGTCGAAGGCGTCCTCGGTGAGTCGGTACGCGGCCCGTTCGTCACCGGGGCGGAAGGCGCGCACGGTGATCCCGGGCGGCGGTGCGGGCACCACGGGCTCGGCGGGCAGCGCGATCTCCAGCAGCCACTGGGCGACGAACGGCTCGTAGCCGCGGGAGCGCAACAGCTCCACCGCCGCCCGGTCGCCGTCCGAGACCGTCTGGCTGAGCCGTTCGCCGCCCGCCCGCCGTGCCCGCGCCTCGGCCCAGTCGAGCAGCGCCCCGCCCAGCCCCTGACCGCGATGACCGGGGTGGACGTCGACCGTGCTGCGCCGGCCGCCGTGCACCCAGGCCCATCCGACGAGGCGCTCGGCCGGGTCGTGGACGAGCAGGGTGTCGGCGGCCGGGTCGAGGCCGGGCAGCGCGAGGTCCGCGGCGATGCGGTCGGGTTCGGTGTCGGGCCGGCCCGGGAGCTCGCGCTCGCAGGCGCTGACCAGGCCGTGGATCGCGGGGGCGTCGGCGGCGGTCGCCGCCCGGCAGCGGTAGGGAGCCGGGACCGAGGGGGAGGAAGAGGGATCAGCCATGGTGTGGCCGTTCGTCGGCCGCGGTCTCCGGCGGGCGGGCGAGGTGCTCCTGGAGGCTGGCGTGGCGGAACTGGTAGACCGCTCCGGCCTGACGCAGGACACCGCGCTCCCGGTGGGCGTCCTCGAAGAACGACATCGCCCGCCACGGCAGCCGTCCGGTCAGCGGCAGCCAGATCCTCGCGATGATCACCCACTCGCCCCACGCCGTCAGCGCGAGGGCCGCTCCGAGTCCTCCCGCGAGCGCCGTGAGGAGCCCGACCCGGGTGTCCCACATCGGGCCGGGCGTGGCGGTGACGCCCCAGAGAGAGCCTCCGAGGAACCCGACGATGAGTCTGAACCCGACGGTGACGGCGACTCCGGCCAAGGGACCGAACAGGAGCAGCTGCACGAGCACGGTGTTCCGGTTGGCGGCCAGCAGACCGCGGGGCCGGACGGCGGACTCGGTGTCGACGGGCACCTCGAGCCAGGAAATGATCCCGCTCACGAGCCCGAACGCGAGTGCGAACTGGGCGCCGTACACCACCGCGGTCGCCAGTCCGACCTCGAACCAGAGCGGGTCTCCGGCCACCTTCCCCCAGAGCCCGAGCATGAGCCCGATCCCGGCTCCGCCCGCGAACCCCGCGACGAGCCCGGTTCTGACCTGCTTGAGGGCCTCGCGGACGGACCTGGTTCCGGACGCCTTGCTCCGGCCCCGGAGACGGATCCCCATGCGTGAGGGTTCCACCGCCGCGCCCGCGAACGCCAGGCGGATCCGGTGCGCGAGGGCGAAGAGCAGCCCGGCCGGAAGCCCGTTGATGAGGGCGTCCACGAGCCCGACCAGGAGCCCTTCCGCGAACCTGGGGAGAAACCCCCCGAAGGGCCGCGACGGGTAGACGGTGTAGTAGACCGAGTCCACGAGGAAGACGACCGCCCCGACGCACACCCCGGACATGCATCCGATCACGGCCATGCGGGTCGACGGGTGCAGGGTCGTGCCCAGTTCCCACCATTTGAGGTCGGTCTGCTCGCGCTTCGTGAGGTGCCGGGCGAGATGGCCGAGCCACCGGGCGGCCCGTTCGGCCTCCAGGGGCCCGTGCCTCTTGGACCACCTCCGGGGAGCCTTCCGGTCGGGGTGAACCGGCGGCCGCGGACGGCTCGGATAGACCGACGGTACGAGCGAGTCCAGCAGGTGCCGCTCGATCTCCTCCACGGTCGGGAAACGGCGTTGATCCGTGAGATCACCAGGGCTCCCGCTCTGGTTCGGGTTTTTGTAGACCTTGCGGCACAGCCACAGCAGGAGCGGAACCGACAGGGCCTCGGCCACGGGGCGTTGCTTTTTCTTTCCCATGGCCCTGATGAGCGGTCGCCAGCGGTTCCGCTGCTGCGGGGGGACGTTTGTGCGGAGGTAGTCCGCGACCGCCTTTGCCGTCAGGGGCTGGCCTACGACCACCTCGGCCGAGCGCAGCACCTCCCCCTTTGTGATCGCCTCGGTGTAGTCGCGGGTCCGGCAGGTCAGCACCAGTGGTTCGGTCGCCAGATATTCGGAGTTGAGCGCTTCGAGCGCCATCGGCCTTTCGGCGGCAGGCAGTTCGTCCAGGCCGTCGAGCACCGGCAGGATGAGCCTGCCGTTGAGGAGTTCAATGGCCTGCGTGGCACTCAGGAACGGGTAATCGTCCACGAGTTGGCGGATCAGCCAGGTCATCGGCTGCTCGTCGGCGGGCCGCCAGGAGGAGAGCGACAGCAGGACCGGGACCCGGCCTCCTTTTGCTCTCTGCCCCAGCAGTTCGAGGACCAGCAGGACAGCCAGGGTCGTCTTGCCGCTGCCCGCCTCGCCCAGGATGACCAAGCGCTGCGGTTGCCGCCCTGCGAACGCCTCGGTGAAGGAAGCCAGATCCGAGGTGCTTCCCTCCACGGGACCTCCCGTCAGCTCGCGGTGGTCGCCGAGCTTCTCTCGGTCCGCCACACGCCACAGAACGGGGATCGGCACCGGGAACAGGTCACGCAGCTTGGCCTCATGGCTCCACCGCTCCCGCACCAGCCCGGCCAGACGGTCCACCGGATCGGAGGAGCCCTTGGTGGTGAAGTAGTTGATCTGGGTGTTGTGGTCGCCCGACACCACCGCGACGTTGAAGGTGGTGCCGGGCGCGAAGACGAACTTCTGATCGCCGGGTGCCCCAGCCGTCACGAGTTGAAGTGGTTGGTCTGGGTGTTGCCGTCGCCGATCTGGACCCCGGCCGACCCGTTGAAGGTGATCCCGCTCACGGTGTACTTGCCCGGGCTGTCCGGAGCGGCGGGCTTCTCGGCCGCCCGGACCTGCTCGACGGCCTGGCGTAGCGCTTCGGCGAACTCGGCGTCGCGCGAGACCGTGTCGTTCAACGCGAGCTCCAGCCGGCCCCGGGTCTCCGGGGTCGGCTCCTCCCGGCCGTCGGTCACCTCCCGCGTCACGCTCTCCAGTGCCGGCTCATGGCCCAGCCTGGTGGCCACCACGTCGTGCAGGCGGTCCATCCCGGCGTCCAGCACCTGGTCGACCTCCGCGTCCGCCCGGCCCGCCACCCGCCGTGCCTTGCTCACCGCCCACGCGAAGAGATAGCCCACGGCCAGTTCCACGCCTTCCACGTTCGCCTCCTCCATCGGATACGGGTCGTCACGGCGACCATAGCTGTGAGCACCCGGTCGCGGGGTGTGAAGCTCCAAACCACCAGCGGTGGTTGGGCGGGATGTCGATCCCGGTGTCACGGCTCCTCCTGCCGGGTCCTGCCGGCTGTGGACGTGTCGGCGGCCACGACCTCGCTCACCTGGCCGTGGGCCGGGGCCGGTGGCTTCCTGCGGCGCTTCCTGAGCCAGGCGCCGAGTGCGGCGGCGCCGGTGGCGGCCAGGACGGCGGCTGCCAGGTACAGGTACGGGAAGCGCGGGTGGTCGGACGGCAGCGCGACGTCGAGGGTGCCGAGCGGGGCGCCGTCGCTCGGCCTGGACGTCGGGGAGACGGTCGGCGGGTTCGCGTTCTCGGGGGTCGAGGGTGCCGGGGTGGGCGTGGCCGATCCCGGTGTGGTCGGTTCGCCCGTTCCGGCCGTCGGGGGTGCTTCACCCGGCCCGGTGGACGGGCCCGGTCCGCCGGTTCCGCCGGTTCCGCCGGTTCCGCCGGTTCCGCCGGGGGTGTCCGATCCGCCGGTCGCGGCTGCCCCGCCGCCGGTGGTGCCCGATCCACCTGTCGCGCCCGATCCGCCCGATCCGCCCGGCCGGGAACCGGCGTTGGTGCCGGAGGGCTTCGCCGTCGGAGGGGTGGGGTTCCCGTTGTCCGTCGGCTTGGGGGCGGGCGGCGGGGGCGGTGGGGGAGGAGGGGGCGGGGCCGTCACGTCGAGGGCCTGAAGGACGTTGTCCTGCCCGGGGTTCAGCGAGCAGTCGCCCCCGATCGTGCCCACGACCGGTAGGCCGTTCGCGTTCCGCGGCGTGACCTGGACGGTGAAGCCCTCGATGGTGATCTTCCCCGGGCCCGGCCGGCTGAGCGTCACGGAGGGCGCGGTGCCGCTCGCCGTGAGCGAGAACGGGCCGGATGCCGGGATCGCGGTCCTGGCGATGGACAGGGGCATGTCCTGCGGAATGGTGCCCTCCGGCGCCACCACGGTGCCGTGCGCGAGGATCGATCCGTCCACGCTGGTGGCGCCGAATATGCCCGCGTACTGCGTGAAGCTCTCGTCCACCCTCGCCGTCCCGCGGACGGTGAACCGCGGACTGGGGCGGCCCACCTCCATCGAGGTCGGGGCGTCCGCGGTGACCGTGATGTCCGCGCTGACGGCGATGACCACGGCCGAGCAGGTGTAGTGCAGGGTGCGCGAGACGGCGGCTGCGGCGGCGGGCCCGGCGCCGAACACCGCCGGCACTCCGGCAGCGGTCATGACCGCTGTCGCGAGCCCGACGGCCGCTCGTGTCCCGGATCCTCCCGCGCGTTCCCTGCCGAGCGTGATGCCCATGATCGCTCCATGACGACGGCTGCCCCGGGTACCCCGGGGCCCACTCATGGTGACGGTTCGTCATAAACGATTGGTTGCAGCCGAAGTGCGGTGCGTAGCCGATGGATGACCGGACGTCGGGAATTCACCGGTCCGCCACGCAGCCCTTGCGTGAACGGTGCTCAGCGGTACGGCTGTTGGTCTTCGCGGTGGGTGATGGTGCCGTCGGCGAAGCGCCAGGACCGGCTGTGCCGGCACAGGCTCCACCCGTCGGGCGCGTGGCGGGCGGTGTCGACCCAGGCGGCGAGTGCGGGGAGTGCCCGTCGGCGCAGGGCCTCGCGGGCGAGGGCCCGCTCGGCGGCTGCGAGCGGGCCGACGCGGATCCGCAGGGGGGAGAGGATGCCCACGGGGAAGCCCCGGCCGTAGTTGGAGGGGATCGGTGGGATCCACTCGACCTGGAGCACCGTCCCGTCGCTCCAGGGCTCGTGGGCGAACCACAGGTCGGCGGCGTCCGCCTCCTGGTCGCCGAGGGCGGCGCGGATGTCCGTCGAGCTGAGTGGCCACGACAGGTGTCGGGGCAGGTGGCGGCTGCGGGCTGGCATCCGCCGAGGATGGCATGCGCGCGGGTGGGGGCGCCCGGTTTTTTCCGGCCTGCCGGACCCGCCCCGGGCTACCGCGTGTCGCGCAGCCCGAGGACGTACGCCGCCGTCAGCGCGACCACGCGGTCCTCGTCGCGGGCCAGCGCTTCGAGGGCGCGGGAGGAGGTGCTCCCCGGGATGTCGGCGAGCGCCTGGGTCAGCCGGCGGCGGGCGGGCGCGTCGACGGCCTCGTCGGCGAGGCGGTCGACGAGTCCGGTGGCGATCGGGTCCGCCAGTGCGGGATCGGCCGCCAGCGCGCTCAGCGCGTCGGCCGCGTCGGCGTCCTTGGTCTCCTCGACGATCATGCCGATGAGGGTCGGGACGGCGTCCGCCGCGCCCCGGCCGCCGAGCGCCAGGGCCGCGTACCGGCGGACCGCGAGGTCGGGGTGGGCGAGGGCGTCGCGCAGCAGGGCGGTGGCCGCACCGCCCGGCAGCTCGGCGAGGGACCGCACGGCGCGCTCGCGCACCTCGGCCGCGGGGGAGTGGAGGCCCTTCGCCAGCAGGGCCGGCCCGTCGCCGCCGCCCGCCTGGGCCAGCGCCCAGCGCAGCGCCCCGGCGACGCTCGGGTCCGGCTCGGCCAGGACGGCTTCGACCAGGGCCTCCACCGGCACCGGTACGTCCTCGGACGCGGACAGGGCGGCGCGCTGCCGGGCCCCAGGGCTCTTGGACTCCAGCGCGTGGAGGAGCGAGACGATCCGCAGCACGTCCTCCCAGCCGGCCGGTTCGGCCGCACCGATCCGGCTGAGCCGGGTGAGCAGTTCGGTCTCCGCCGCGATGCGCTCCCGGGTGCGGCCGATCAGGTCGTCGACGAGGGCGGCGGGCGCGAAGCCGGGGTCGTCGAGGGCGCGCCCGACCTCGCGCAAGGACAGGCCCAGGGAGCGCAGGCTCTCGATGTGGAAGATCCGCCGGATGTCCTCCTCGGCGTACTGGCGGTAGCCGGAGTCGGTGCGGCCGGTCGGCCGGACCAGGCCGAGGGTTTCGTAGTGCCTGAGCATCCGGGCACTGACCCCGGACCGCCGGGCGACGTCACCGATCAACACCGTCTGTCGTCCCTCCCGGGGCCCCGTCGAGGGCCGCCGTGCGCTTCGCCTCCTCGATCGCGGACTCGAACCCGGCGTCCGGGTCGTGCCACAGCCGTTCCGTGGCGAGCGCGTGGGTGCGCACCCGGGGGTCGAGGTCCGTCGTCGCGGCGGTCAGCGTCGGCAGCACCGCCTCCCCGAGCGCGACCAGCGCCCGGCTGAGGCTCAGCTGCGTCTCCCGTCCGCCGCGCCCGAGCTGGGTCGCCAACACTACGGCCAACTCGTGCTGGGCATCCTCGGGCACCAGGACGACCGCCGCCCGCCAGGCGCTGCGGGCCACCTCGTCGTCGGCGTCGGCCAGCAGTGCCGGGGTGATCGCCGGCCAGGCCCGCCGGTCCCCGATCTTGGACAGGGTGTGCAGCGCCTGGCTGCGCGCCTGCGCACCCGGCGAGCGGACCTCCCCGAGCAGCAGCGGGACGGTCATGGACGCCGGGTGGCGGGTGAGCGCCCAGGTGAGCATCTCGCGTACGGAGAAGTCGGGCTCGACCGCGCACCGCCGGACGAGCCCGCCGACGTACGCCGGGTCCGGGCTCGTGCCGACGGCCAGGGCCGCGCGCAGCCGGACGGAGGCGGCGTCGTGCTCCAGCGCCCGCAGCGCCCGTGTCGTGTCCGTGTTCATGTCCGTCTCCGTGTCCGTGCTCGTGATCATGTCCGGGTTCGTGTCCTCGTTCGGTCTGGTCATCAGGACCACCTCCTCGGCCACAGTGAAGGGCTTGTCACGGTGTCAAGGTCAAGCGGAGCCGGAGGTCCCGTCTTACGGTGAATACGGGGCGCTGTCGTCACGGGCGCTTCTCTCCGCATCGCCGACCTCCGCCCGGCCGCTCGCCCCTCCCGTCCCCCGCGTCCCCCGCGCCCGCGGGCGGGCGCAACCGAAGGAGCCCGTGTCATGGCGAGTAGTGCTACCGGCCCCACCATCCGGGGGGCCGCACGGTACCCCTACGCGAGTGGGTGGACCATCTTCGCCGGGGTCATGCTGATCTCCGCCGGCCTCATGGCGGTCTTCCAGGGGACCGCCGCCATCCACAAGGACCGCGTGCTCATCGTCACCCGCAGCTACGTGTACGCGATGAACACCGAGGGGTGGGGCTGGCTCCACCTCATTCTCGGGATCGTCGTCATCGTGGCCGGGGTGGCGGTCTTCAGCGGTGCGGCCTGGGCCCGGGTCGTCGGCGTGGTGGTGGCGGTGTTCGGGATGCTCGCCAACTTCGTCTGGCTGCCCTACTACCCGCTCTGGGCGATCGTGCTGATCGCGCTCGACGCCCTGGTCATCTGGGCGCTGTGTGTCGGGCGTGTCATCACTCCGCCGCCTCCGGGACCGGTGCCGGGACCGGGAGCGGAGCCGACCGATCGTGACCGGACCGGACCGGAGCAAGCCGGACCCGATCGGACCTGATCGATGTCCTGACCGGCCCCGGCGGGCCACGGCCCGCCGGGGCCGCCGTACGGGTCCTCACCCGGATGGGCGAACCGGACCACGGCCCGGTGAACGGGTGAACGCGCCCCGCCGCCGGCCCGTCCGGGCCGGTGAGCGGCCTGTGCGGCCCGGGTGAAGGTCATGGGTGGGGCCGGTGATCGGCCGTTGATCGGGCGTAGACGGCGAGCCTGGAGCATCGGGAACCGGAGGGAACCGGTCTGGAGGCCACAGCCTGAACACCGGGACCCGCGCGGCCGAACCACGGGCCGCACGGGTGCCCAGCGCTGCGGCCGCCGCCGGACCCGCCCCAAGGAGTCCGGACCACGAAGGGCAGACGAGGCATGGACGGCGGGCAGTCGGTGCAAGCGGTGAGAACGGCGGCGGGGTTCGGCGAGCTGCTGCGGGTGCGGCGCGAGCGGATCGGGCTGACCCAGCAGTGCCTGGCCGACCACGCGACGCTGAGCGTGCGGGCGATCCGGGACATGGAAGCCGGCCGGGTGCGCCGCCCCCGCAACGAGACCGTCCGGCTGCTGGCGGACGCGCTGCGGCTGGAGGGCCGCAGCCGGACGGACTTCGAGGAGGCCGCCCGCCGGCACCCGCTCGCGGACGAGCCGCCAGCCGCGCCGGCCGCCCCGCCGGTGGCGCGCGGGGCGATCGTCGGCCGCGAGATGGAGGCCGAGGTGCTGGCCGACGCCTTCGCCGTGCACGGCGACCGGCTGGTCTCGCTGGTGGGGATCGGCGGGGTGGGCAAGACCCGGCTCGCCCTGGAGGTGGCCCGCCGGCTGCACCTGGCCGCCCGCTGGTCGGTGCGCTGGGTGGACTGCGGCGGCGGGCCGCATCCCTGGCGCGGCCCGCTGGAGGACCTCGCCCGGGAGATCGGCGAGCGGCCCGCTCTGCTGGTGCTGGACGGCGCCGACGGCGGGGTGGACGCCGGACAGCTGGACGGGCTGTTCCGGCACTGCCCCGGGCTGCGGGTGCTGATCACCGCCCGGGAGGCCCGCCCGCTGCCCGGCGGCCAGGTCATCCCGCTCGCGCCGCTGCCCGTACCGGACCCCGAACTCGACGCCGAGCCTGAGGCGTTGGCGAAGGTCGGGGCCGTCCGGCTGCTGCTCTCCCACCTGTGCCGGCTGCGCCCCGGGTACACCCTGGAGCATTCCGAGGCGCCCGCCGTCGCGGAGCTCTGCCGCCGGCTGGACGGCCTGCCGGGCGCGCTGGAGCGTGCGGCGGGCTGGGCGCTGGTGCAGTCCACCGCCCAGCTGGTGGCCCGGCTCGCGGACGGCCCGCTCACCCTGGCGGCGCCGCCGGTGGTGTTCGGCGCGCGCGGTGACGTGCGGGACGAGGTGGAGCCCACGATCCGACGGCTGACGGACCGTCAGCGAGCGCTGTTGGACGTGCTGGTGGACGAGCCGGGGGACTGGACCGGGGAGGACGCGGCGGTCCGCAGCGGCTGGGCGCCGCAGGCCTGCCTGGAGACGGTCTACGAACTGCTGTCGCGCGGGCTGATCCGCAGCGTTCCCGCCCGCGACGGCCTGCGCTTCACGGTGCTCAACCTCTGCCGGCGCCTCGTCCGGGAGGAGACAGGGCTCCGGTTCGCGCCCGCCGGGGACGCCCCGTTGCTGGCCGTCGCGGGCTGATTGTCGGGGGTCGGCCGTCGGGGGTCGGCCGTCGGGGGTTGGACGGACGCGGCGACCCGGGCGTCCGACGCCGGTCCGACGCCGGTCCGACGCCGGTCCGACGCCGGTCCGACGCCGCGCCGGAGCCGGGGCGGCCCGCCGATTCTGCCGCTTCTTGCCGCAGGAGCTGCCGCTTGCCGGGCCCGATCGTTCCTAGCGTTCTCCACGGGGGAGGAGGCGCCGCGAAACGCGCGCCGGAACCGCCATCGCCGATCCCTACCGATGAGGGCCGAGTTGTGGAGCACGGAAAAGCCGAGCAGGGCGGACTGGACGTCGTCGTCACGACGGTGTCCTCCGACTCGCACACCTGGAACCTGGTGTTCCTCCAGCTCCTGCTGGAGGAGATGGGGCACCGGGTGGCCAACCTGGGGGCCTGCGTACCGGACGCGCTGCTGGTCTCCGAATGCCGCCGGATCGAACCGGACCTGATCGTGATCAGCAGCGTCAACGGGCACGGCCACCAGGACGGCCTGCGGGTCATCGCCGCCCTGCGCGGCTGCCCGGACCTGCGGCGCACACCGACCGTCATCGGCGGCAAGCTCGGCATCGCCGGCGCCGAGGACCCGGACCGCGAGCGGGAGTTGCTGGCCGCCGGGTTCGACGCCGTCTTCGAGGACGGCGCCTCGACGGCCGGGTTCCACGCGTTCGTCGGCGGGCTGCGCGCCGAGGTCCTGCTGTGACCGGCCCCGCCCTGACGGGCCCCGCGGCGGCGGGCCGGGCCGGGAGCGGCTTCGGCGCGTTCGTGGCGCGGGCGGCGCGGGCCGGCGCCCTGGTGGTGCAGCCCCGGATGGGGATGGCGCAGGCGGCCCGGATGCGGGAGGGGCTGCTGGCCACCCGGGCGGCGGAGGCCGTCACCGTCGGCACCATCACCCTGGACAGCTACACCCGCACCGGTGACCTCGACGCCGCGCGGCGCGCCCTCGCCGCCGGAGCGGGCCTCAACGGCTACCCGATCTCCACCCATCCGGTCGAGGTCACCCGGGCGGTGCTGCGCGGAGTGGCGGACGCGGGCTTCCCGGTGCAGGTGCGGCACGGCTCGGCCGCGCCGGAGGGGATCGTCCGGGCGCTGCTGGCGGCCGGTCTCGACGCCACCGAGGGCGGGCCGGTCTCCTACTGCCTGCCGTACGGCCGCACCCCGCTCCGCGAGGCGGTGGAGTCCTGGCGGCGGAGCTGCGAACTGCTGGCCTCGGTGCGGGAGTTCGGTGTGGAGCCGCATCTGGAGACGTTCGGCGGCTGCCTGATGGGCCAGCTCTGCCCGCCCTCGCTGCTGATCGCCGTCAGCGTGCTGGAGGCGCTGTTCTTCCGCCGGCACGGGCTGCGCAGCATCTCGCTCAGCTACGCCCAGCAGGCCGACGGCCGCCAGGACGAGGAGGCGCTGGCCGCGCTCGGCCGGATCGCGGGCGAGCTGCTTCCGGACGTCGACCGGCACCTCGTGGTGTACGCGTACATGGGGGTGTACCCGCGCTCGCCCGGCGGCGCGCGGCTGCTGCTGGAGGACGCGGCCCGGCTCGCGGTGCGCGGCGGCGCGGCCCGGCTGATCGTCAAGACCACCGCCGAGGCGCACCGCATCCCGACCGTCGCCGAGAACGTCCGGGCGCTGGAGGCCGCCGCCGCGGCCGCCGCGGCGGAGCGGGACCGTCCCGGGCCCGTCGCGCCGCCGGACACCGGGATCGAGGCCGAGGCCAGGGCGCTGATCGGCGCGGTGCTCGACCTGGACGCCGACCTCGGGCGGGCCCTGGTACGGGCCTTCGCGGCCGGCTACCTGGACGTGCCGTACTGCCTGCACCCCGACAACGCCGGGCGGGCGCGCAGCGCGCTGGGCCCGGACGGGCGGCTGTACTGGTCCGCCGTCGGCTCGATGCCGATCGCCGGGCTGGTCGAACGCGGCCGGCCGCCGATCCTCGGCTCGGCCGGGCTGCTGGCCGCCCTCTCCCACGTCCGGCGGCGCTACGACGACCCGGCCGACGCCGACGGCTCGTCCGCCGTCGCCGGCCGGGGACTGCCCGCGCTGCGCTGACCCGCCTGTGTCGACCCGCCCCGTGCTGCCCCGCCCTGCGCCGACCGGTGCTCCGACGCTCCACCACCGACCACCACGGACACCCCCGAGAGAAGAGGACTCCGACCATGCCCGACGCCACGCTCCTGCCCCCGACCGACCCGGGCCGGCACCTGACCGTGCCGGCCACCCGCAGCGCGCTCCGGGTCCAGCAGCAACTGCTGGCCGCCGCCCGCGAGTTCCTGCGCGGCCGGGGCTTCACCGAGCTGCTGCCGCCGATCATCGGCCCGGTCACCGACCCCGGCGCGCGCGGTTCCAAGCAGGTGGACATCGACTTCTACGGCCACCGCTACAAGCTGATGACCAGCGCGATCCTCTACAAGCAGGCCTCGCTGCTCGCCTTCGACAAGATCTTCTGCATCGCCCCGAACGTCCGCCTGGAACCGCTGGAGACCGCCGGGACGAGGCGCCACCTGGCCGAGTTCCACCAGCTGGACGTGGAGGTGGCCGGAGCGAGCCGGGACGAGGCGGTCCAGCTGGCCGAGGACCTGGTGGTGCACATGGTCGACAGCGCGGTGCGCGAGCTGCCCAAGGAGTTCGCCGAACTCGGCCGGGACCCGCAGGCGTTCGCCGAACTCCTGAAGGGCTCCTTCGGCCGCGTCCGGCACGCGGAGGCGGTCGCCGAACTGCGCGGCATCGGCCACCCGCAGTCGGCGGAGGCCGAACTCGACTGGGAGGGCGAGGCGTTGCTGTCCGCCCGGCGCGACCGTCCGTTCTTCGTCACCGACTACCCGAAGGGCTCGCGCGGCTTCTACGACCGCGAGCACCCGGACGACCCGGGCCTGCTGCGCAACTTCGACCTGCTCGCGCCCGAGGGCTACGGCGAGCTGTGCAGCGGCAGCCAGCGCACCAACGACTACGCGGAGATCATCACCCGGATGCGGGAGACCGGCGAGAACCCGCAGAAGTACCGCTGGTACCTGGACCTGGTGCGCGAGGGCGTGCCGGCCAGTGCGGGCTTCGGCATCGGGGTCGAGCGGCTCACCCGGTACATCGCCGGGCTGGACGCCGTCTGGCAGGCCAGTGCCTTCCCGAAGCTCGCCGGGGTGGTGTCCCCATGAGTGATCTGAGCGCACCCGGCTTCCCCGAGGAGGAGGTCCGGCGGCGGGCCCGCGCGGGGGCGGCCGCCGCGTTCCCGCCCGCCGAGGAGTACGGGCACGTGCTGTTCGGCGCCGGCCGGCCCGAGGAGGCGGCGCCGCTCGACGCCCTGGACGCGCTGCGGATCGTCCCGCCGCTGTTCCTGCCGCAGCGGCTCGCCAAGCTGATCGACCTCGGCCGCGAGCCCGACTACCGGGACGTCGAACTCACCACCGCCATCGGAGGGTTCACCTCCGCGCTGCCGGTGTACGCGTCGGCGACCGGCTCCACCCGGGCCGCCGGCGGCGACCTCGGGCTCGCCCTGAGCCGGCAGGCCGGGGCGCTCGGCGTCCCGATGGTGATCGGCGAGAACGTGGTGCCGGTCAACGGCTACGGCCGGCTCGGCGAGGCCGCGGACGGCGCGCTGCTCGGCCGGCTGCGCGCCTACACCGAGCGACTCCCCGACGGGCTCGGCGGGGTGGCCGTCCAGCAGAGCACCGAGGACGCCGACGCCGAGGTGTGGAACCTCGTCCACAGCGACCCGGCCGCCCTGCCGCTGCTCGAATCCGGGCGGCTGGCCTTCGAGTTGAAGGTCGGCCAGGGCGCCAAGCCCGGCCTGGGCGGGATGACCGTACTGGACCGGGAGGCCGCCGCCGCGCTCGGCGACCGCTTCGGACTGGACCCGCTGTTCGACGACGGACGGGTGCTGCGCGCCGCCACTCCCGGCACCTTCACCGCCGAGATCCTGCGCCAGCAGATCCGGCTGATGCGCAACAACTATCCGCGGGTGCGGATCTGGGTGAAGCTCTACCCCGGCCGGGACGTGGCCGAGGCCGCCCGGGTGGCGCACGAGGCCGGGGCGGACGCCGTCGTGGTGGACGGCGCGGAGGGCGGCACCGGCTGGGCGCCGGGGGTGTTCCTGCCGCACGTCGGCCTGCCGCTCGCGGAGTGCCTGCGCCGGCTGGCCCCCGCGCCGCCGCCCTGCCTCCTGGTCTCCGGACGGATGTGGGAAGGCGCCCGGGCGGTCAAGAGCCTGGCGCTGGGGGCCCGCGCGGTGGGCCTCGGGCGGGCGGCGCTGCTCGCCGTCGCGGAGGACCCGGAATCCGGGCTGCGCCGTTTCGCGGAATGCCTGGCGCTGGAACTCCGGCTGCTGATCAGCGCGCTCGGGAAATACGCCCCCGAGGCCCTCGACCGGGCGGACGTGTGGTCCCCTGAGGGTTTCGGAATTCAGTCCGGCCGGTAGCCCTGGCCTGCTCGGAAAGCGGCACCAGGAAACTGCCGATTTCCTTCCGCTCATTCTGCCGATAGGGCCCTCGGATTCTCCCTATCGTCGATCTCGACGCCGATTTCCTCTCACGATCTGGGGCTGGATGATGTCCTCACGCGGTTTTCCCGTCGCCTTCACGGCGCCCGAATTCACAGCGCCCGAATTCGCGGTGCCTGAATTCACGGTGCCCGAATTCGCATCGGCCGGACTCACGGCGCCCGCGTTCGCGCCGTTCGCCTCCGCCGTCCGCCGCTTCCCGGAGCGGCCGGCCGTCCGGACCGGCGGACGGACGGTCAGCTACCGGGAGCTGGACGGCCTGGTCGCCGACCTCGCCGCCCGGATCGGCCCCGGGCGCACGGTCGCCGTCACCGGCCGCGACCGGCTGGACCACGTGGTCGGGCTGCTGGCCGTCCTGCGGGCCGGCGGCACCTATCTGCCGCTGGACCGGGAGGCGCCCGAGGAGCGCAACCGCTGGATCGCCGAGGACGCGGGCGCCTCCCTCGCCCTGGACGGCGACGAGCTGACCGAACGGGGCGCCGGCGCGGACGCGACGGCCGTCCCCGGCTACGTCATCTACACCTCCGGCACCACCGGCCGCCCCAAGGGCGTGCACGTCCCGTTCGCCGTCCTGGCGGGCCACCTGGAGGCGGTGGTCGGGACCTTCGGCCTGACCGAGCGGGACGTGATGCTCCAGTTCCACCGCCCCACCGTGGACGTGGCGGTGGAGCAGGTGCTCGGGGTGCTGTCCGTCGGGGCCTGCCTGGTCCTGCCCGGCCAGGGGCTGCTCACCCCGGGCGCCCTGCTGGACCTGCTGGACGCCGAGGGCGTCACCGTCGCCAACCTGGCGGCCGGCTACTTCCACGACGTGGTGGCGGCCCTCGGCGGCCGGGTGCCGCGCGCCCTGCGGCTGATGATCTCGGGCAGCGACAAGCTGGAGCCCGCCACCGCCGCCGCCTGGTGGACGGCGACCGGGGTGCCGCTGCTGAACGCGTACGGCCCGACCGAGACGGTGGTCACCGCCACCACCCACCGGCTCGACGGCCACGCGCCGGGGCCGGAGGCCCGGGTGCCGATCGGCGACGCGGTCGGCGGTCGGCGGCTCTACGTGCTGGACGAGCGGCTGCGGCCGGTGCCGCCCGGCGAGGCCGGTGAACTGTACGTCGGCGGGCCGCTGCTGGCCTCCGGCTACCTGGGCCGCCCGGGCCTCACGGCCGGCCGCTTCGTCGCCGACCCGTTCGCGGAGCCGGGCACGGCCGGGGGCACCCGGATGTACCGCACCGGCGACCTGGTGCGCCGCACCGCCGGACGGGGGTCCCCCCGGCCGGTGGGGGCACCTCCCGGCCGCCAGGCCGGGGGCGCTGGGGGAGGCCCGCTGGAGTTCCTCGGCCGCACCGACCACCAGCTGAAGATCCGCGGCTTCCGGGTCGAACCCGGCGAGCTGGAGCAGGTGTTGGCGGGGTACCCGGGCGTCACCGGCTGCGTGGCGGTGGCGCACGAGGGCCGGCTGGCCGCGTACGTCACCGGCGCCGCGCCGCGCTACGCCGAGGCCCGGGCCTGGCTGGCCGAGCGGCTGCCCGAGCAGCTCGTCCCGGCGACGCTCACCGCGCTGGAGGCCTTCCCGCTGACCACCGGCGGCAAGGTGGACCGCGCGGCGCTGCCCGAGCCGCGGGCCGCGACGGAGGACAGGCCGGCCGGCCGCCCGCCGCGCACCCCCGCCGAGCAGCTGATCGCGGCGGTGTGGGCGGACGTGCTCGGGGTGCCGGAGGTGAGCGCCGACGACAACTTCTTCCACCTGGGCGGCGATTCGCTGACCGCGGTCCGGGTGGTGGGCCGGGTCTTCGACGTCTTCGGCATGGTGTCGCCGTACACCATCTTCGACGCCCCGACGCTGGCCGAGTTCGCCGCCGCGGTGACCTCGGCGTCCGGCGGCGAGCGCCCGGAGCTGACCAGGCGGGACACCACCGGGGCGCCGCTGTCCAAGTTCCAGCGCGGCCTCTGGTTCCTCGACCAGTGGAACCCGGACGCGCCGACCTACGTGGTGCCCTGGGTGTTCCGCTTCGCCGGTCCGGTGGACCCGGAGCTGCTGCGCCGGGCGCTGTCGGGCGTGGTCGAGCGGCACGAGAGCCTGCGGACGACCTTCGAGCTCGCCGAGGACGGCCCGCGCCAGGTCGTCCACCCCCGGCCGGAGCTGCCGTTCACACTGACCGAGACGACCGCCGACCGGGTGGACGAGCTGGTCGCCGAGGCCGCGCTGGAGCCCTTCGACCTGGCGGCCGGCCCGCTGCTGCGGGCCCGGGTCTTCCGGGCCGGCGGGGCCACCACCCTGCTGCTGCTGTTCCACCACATCGTCTGGGACGAGGGCTCGCTGCCGGTGCTGGAGGCCGAACTCCGGGAGCTGTACGCCGCGTCGGCCGAGGGCCGTGCGGCCGACCTGCCCGAACTCGCCGTCCAGTACGGCGACTACGCCGCCTGGCAGTACCGGGACGACACCGCCGAGCGCCAACTCGACTACTGGCGCGAGCAGCTGCTCGACGCGCCGACCGCTCCCGCGCTGGAGCCGGACCACCCCCGCCCCGAGGAGCAGGCCTTCCGCGGCGCCTTCCACCGCTTCGCGATGCCCGCCCCGGTGGCCGAGGCCGTCCGGGCGCTCGCCCGCAGCGAGGACGCCACCCCGTTCATGGTGCTGCTGGCCGGGCTGGCCCTCACCCTGCACCGCCGCTCCGGGCAGCGCGACCTGGTGCTCGGCTCCCCGGTGAACGTCCGTGGCCGGACCGAACTCGACGGCCTGATCGGCTACTTCATCAACCTGCTGCCGCTGCGACTGCGCCTGGAGGCGGGCGCCTCCTTCCGCGAGCTGGTCCGGCACGTGCGTGAGGTGTCCATCGGCGGCTACCGGCACCAGGAGGTGCCCTTCGACGACATCGCGGGCGCCGTGCTCGACGAACGCCCCGAGGACCGCAACCCGCTCTGCCAGGTGCTGCTGGAACTGCACCCGCTGGACCCGCGGCCGTTCACCCTCGGCGGGCACGAGGTCACCCGCGCCCTGCACTCGAACCCGGTCTCCCGCTTCGACCTGTCCGTCTCGGTGGACGACCTCGGCACCGGCTTCACCGGCCGCTTCGAGTACGACAGCGACCTCTTCGAACCCGCCACCATGGCCGGCCTGTGCGAGGAGTGGCTGGGCACCCTGGCCGCCGCCGTCGAGGTGCCGGTGCACGCCCTGTTCGAGGCGCGGGCCGCCCGCACCCCCCGGGCCACCGCCCTGGTCTCCGGCGAACGGACCGTCGGATACGGAGAGTTGAACGCCGACGCGAACCGGCTCGCCCGCCACCTGGCGGGCCTGGGCATCGGCCGCGGCGACACCGTCGCGGTGCTCGCCGAGCGCGGGCCGGAGATGGTCACCGCCCTGCTGGCCGCCCTCAAGACCGGCGCCGCCTACACCCTGCTCGACCCGGACTTCCCGGCCGAGCGGCTGGCCGGCGCCGTCGCCGACACCGGCGCCACCACCGTGGTCACCCACCGGCACGCCACCGTGCCCTTCCCCGTCGAACGCCAGGTGGACCTGGACGCCGCGGCCGCCGACCTCGGCCGCCACCCGGCGCACGACCTCGGCCTGCCGGTCGACGGCGCCGACCTCGCCTGCGTGATGTTCACCTCCGGTTCCACCGGCCGCCCCAAGGGCGCCGCCGTCCCGCACCGCGCCCTCACCACCACCTACCTCGGCCAGGACTACGCCCGCTTCGGCCCCGACGAGGTCTGGCTCCAGTGCTCCCCGGTCTCCTGGGACGCCTTCGCGCTGGAGCTGTACGGCGCGCTCTGCTTCGGCGGCGTCTGCGTCCTCCAGCCCGGCCAGCGCCCCGACCCGCAGACCATCGCCGAGCTGACCCGCCGCCACGGGGTCACCCAACTCCAGCTCTCCGCCAGCCTGTTCAACTTCCTGCTGGAGGAGTTCCCGGAGACCTACGACGGCCTCGGGCTCGCCATCACGGCCGGTGAGCGGGCCTCCGTCACCCACGTCGCCAAGGCCCTGGAGAACCACCCCGGCCTGGTCGTCGCCAACGGCTACGGCCCGGTCGAGAGCCTCGGCCTGACCACCAGCCACCGGGTCGCCCCGGAGGACGCCACCGGCGGCTCCGTCCCGATCGGCGCCGCACTGAACGGCAAGGGCGTCCACGTCCTGGACGAACGGCTGCGCCCCGTCGAACCCGGCGTGACCGGCGAGCTGTACGCCTCCGGCGGCGGCCTCGCCCACGGCTACGTCGGCCGGCCCGGTCTGACCGCCGAGCGCTTCGTCGCCTCCCCGTTCGGCGCCCCCGGCGAGCGCCTCTACCGCACCGGAGACCTCGGGCACGTCAACGCCGCCGGACTGCTGGAGGTGACCGGCCGGATCGACGACCAGATCAAGGTCCGGGGCTTCCGGGTCGAGCCCGGCGAGATCGAGGACGCGCTCACCCGCCACCCGGCCGTCCGGGAGGCCGCCGTCACCGTCCACGAACCCGCCCCCGGCGACCGCCGGCTCGCCGCCTACGTCACCCTCGGCGCCGACGCCCCCGGCCCGGACGCCCTGCTCGACCACCTGGCCGGCCTGCTGCCCGAGCACATGGTCCCCGCCACCCTCGACGTGCTGGAGGCCCTGCCGCTCAACCACAACGGCAAGGTGGACCGCAAGGCGCTGCCCGCCCCCGCCGGACGCCGGGCCGAGGCCGCACCCGACCCGCTCACCGGGGCCGAGCGGCTGGTCGCCGACGCGATGCGCGAGGTGCTCGACCTCGCCGAAGTCGGCCGCGAGGACAACTTCTTCCGGATCGGCGGCAACTCGCTGGCCGCCGTCCGGGTCGCGATGCGGCTGTCCCGGGAGACCGGCACCCGCGTCCCCCCGCAACTGGTGTTCCGGGCCAGGACCGTGAGCGCCATCGCCGAACGGCTGGCCGCCCGATGACGGGCCGCCCCGCACCCGAAGGGAACGAGGCCGTGAGCCCGTCCGACCACCCGGCGCGCACCGCGCCCGTCTCGGGGCTGCAACGCGGCCTCTGGTTCCTCGACCGGCTCGACCCGCGGGCCGTCACCTACTGCACCCCCTGGACCCTGGACGTCACCGGCCCGCTCGACCTCGCGCTCCTGCGGGGCGCCCTGGACGCGGTGGTGGCCCGGCACGAGACGCTGCGCACCACCTTCGCGATGCACCCCGACGGCCCCCGCCAGCACGTGCACCACGACCTCGCGGTGCCGCTCGCGGTGACCGACCTGCGCGGCCTCCCCGACCGGGCCGAACGCCTGGAGGAACTGCTCGCCGCCCGCTGGGCCGAGCCCTTCGACCTGGCCGCCGGGCCGCTGCTGCGCGCCGAGGCCTTCCGGCTCGCCGGCGAGCGCACCACGGTGCTGTTCACCGTCCACCACATCGTCTGGGACGGCTGGTCCGCCGAGGTCTTCGAGCGCGAACTCGCCGAGTGCTACGGCGCGGCGCTGGCGGGCCGGGAGCCCGACCTGCCGGAGCTGACCGTCCAGTACGCCGACCACGCGCGGGAGCGGCTCGGCACCTCCTACGAGGAGCACCTGACCTACTGGAAAGAGCAACTGGACGGCGCCCCGCCCCTGTTGGAGCTGCCCACCGACCGCCCCCGGCCCGCCGAGCGCGGCGCGGCCGGCCGGACCGAGGAGTTCGCCCTCGCCCCCGGCACGGCGGCCCGGATCCGGGCCCTGGCCGGGACGGAGGGCGTCACCCCGTTCACCGTCCAACTGGCCGCCTTCGCCCTGCTGCTGAACCGCTGGACCGGCGCCGACGACCTGGTGGTCGGCACCCCCGTCACCACCCGCGACCGCCCCGAACTGGAGCACCTGCTCGGCTACTTCGTCAACCTGCTGCCGCTGCGGCTGCGGCTCGCGCCCGCACTGAGCTTCCGGGACCTGCTGGAGCACGTCCAGGACGTGGCCTTCGAGGCCTACGGCTACCTCGACCTGCCCTTCGACCAGATCGTCGACCGGCTCGGCGCCGCCCGCGGCACCCAGCACCCGCCGCTGGTCCAGGTGGTGTTCGGCGCCCACGGCGAGGACCGCACCCCGCTGGCGCTCGGCCCGGACGCCACCGCCGAGAGCCGGGTGCGCTCCAACGGCACCAGCAAGTTCGACCTCACCTGGTCCGTCTTCGACGGATCCGGCGGATCAGGCGGATCCGACGCCGGATCCGGCGGCGAGCTGCGCGGCGAGGCCGAGTACCGCGGCGAGCTGTTCGACGCCGGGACCGTCCGCCGACTGGCCGCCGAGTACGACGCCCTGCTCACCGCCGCCCTGGACGACCCCGACGCCACCGTGCTGCGGCTGACCACCCGCACCGCCGACCCGGCCGCCGCGGCCGGGGCCACCGACACCGCCGGCCACTGCCTGCACCACCTGTTCGAGCGGGTCGCCGACGCCCACCCCGACCGGCCCGCCGTCAGCGACCCCGACCGCACCCTCAGCTACGCCGAGCTGGACCGCCGCGCCAACCGGCTCGCCCACGCCCTGCGCGCCCGCGGCGTCCGCCCCGGCGACCGGATCGGCATGCTGCTGGAGCGCACCGCCGACGTCCTGGTCACCGTCCTCGGGGTGCTCAAGACCGGCGCCGCCTATGTGCCCGTCGACCTGGCCGCCCCCGCCGAGCGCGCCGCACTGGTCTTCGGCGACACCGGCGTCACCCTGGTCGTCACCGACCGCCCGGAGCTGGTGCCCCGAGGCCCCTGGCAGCCCTACGACCTGACCGCCGAGGCCGCCGACCTGGCCGCCCGGCCGGACACCCGCCCGCCGGCCGCCGGCCGCCCCGGCGACCTCGCCTACCTGATCTTCACCTCCGGCTCCACCGGCCGGCCCAAGGGCGTCGCCGTCGCCCACGAGCACGTCAGCCGGCTGATGGCCGACGGCGAGCGGCACTTCGGCTTCGGCCCGCGGGAGACCTGGACGCTCTTCCACAGCTACGCCTTCGACTGGACGGTCTGGGAGATGTGGGGCGCCCTGCTGCACGGCGCCCGCCTCGTCGTCGTCCCGTACGTGACCAGCCGCTCGCCGGAGGAGTTCGCCGAGCTGCTGGAACGGGAGCGCGTCTCCTTCCTCTGCCTCACCCCCTCGGCGCTGCGCCAGCTGGAGCCCGTGCTGCGCCGCACCCCGCGCGCCCTGCCCGCACTGAAGTGGATCATGCTCGGCGGGGAGGCGCTGGACCCGGCCGTCGTCCAGCGCTGGTTCGAACTCGACCCGCCGCCCCCGGCCCGGCTCTGCAACCTGTACGGCATCACCGAGACCACCGTCCACGTCACCACCCACGACCTGGCCGGCAGCGCCGGCTTCGAACGCAGCCTGATCGGCGCGCCGATGCCGCACCTGAGCGCCCAGGTGCTCGACGACTGGCTGCGGCCCTGCCCGCCCGGCGTGGCAGGCGAGCTGTACATCGGCGGCGGCAGCCTCGCCCACGGCTACTGGGGCCGCCCCGGCCTCACCGCCGGCCGCTTCGTCGCCGACCCGTACGGCCCGCCCGGGGCCCGGCTCTACCGCACCGGCGACGTCGCCCGGCGACTGCCCGGCGGCGGGCTGGAGTACATCGGACGCGCCGACTTCCAGGTCAAGCTGCGCGGCTTCCGGATCGAACTCGGCGAGATCGAGAACGCGCTCGCCGCCCACCCGGACGTCGACGCCTGCGTGGTCACCGTGCACGAGGACCGGCTCGCCGCGTACGTCACCGGGCGCGAGCCCGCCGACGTCCGCGCCTTCCTCGGCCGCTCGCTGCCCCCGTACATGGTCCCGGCGAGCTACACCCTGCTGGAGTCGCTGCCGCTCACCGTCAACGGCAAGGTGGACCGCGCCGCGCTGCCCGCCCCCGGACAGCGCGCCGCCGCCGCCGGCGGCAGCCACACCGAGCCGCGCACCCCGGAGGAGGAGGCCTTCGCCGCCGTCTGGACGGAGGTCCTCGGGGTGGACGGCATCGGCGTCCACGACGACTTCTTCCACCTCGGCGGGGACTCCATCCGGGCCGTCCAGCTGGCCGGCGCCCTGCACGAGCGCGGCTGGGGGGTGAGCCTGCGGGACGTCTTCGACGCCCCCACCGTCGCCGCCCTGCTGCCGCTGGCCCGGCCCGTCACCGAGGGACCGGACGCCCACGAGCCCTTCGCGCTGCTCACCCCGGAGGACCGCGCCGACCTGCCGCCCGGCCTCGCCGACGCCTACCCGATGGTGTCCATGCAGCTCTCCATGGTCTTCCACATGGAGATCGCCGGCGGCACCGACAGCTACCACAACGTCAACTCCTACCGGATCTCCGGCGACCTCGACGAACAGGCCTTCCGCCGCTCCGTCGCCGAGGCGATGGACCGCCACGCCGTGCTGCGCACCGGCCTCGACCTGTCCGGCTACGGCGAGCCGCTACAGCTCGTCCACGGCCGGCTGCCCGCCCCCGTCGACTTCGCCGACCTTCGGGGCGCGGCCGAACCCGACCAGGACACGGCGGTCCGCGAGGTGTTCGACACCCACCGCCTGACGCCCTTCGACCTCACCGCGCCGCCGCTGTTCCGGATCACCGTGCAGCGCCTCGCCGAGGACGCCTTCCAGCTCACCGTCTCCGAGCACCACGCGATCCTGGACGGCTGGAGCTTCACCTCGCTGCTCACCGAGATCCTGGAACGCCACACCGCCCTCGCCGCCGACCCGCTCGGCGCCCCCACCCCGCCGCCGCGCACCGCCTTCCGCGACTTCGTGGCCGTCGAACGGCGGGCCGCCCGGGACGAGCGCTCGCTCGCCTACTGGCGCGAGCGGCTGTCCGGCGCCAGCGGCCAGCTGTTCCCCGGCAGCGAGTCCACGCACGAGGCGCCGCGCACCGTCGAGCGGGTGCTGCCCGAGGCGCCCGAGCAGCTGCGGGCCGTCGCCGACGCGCTGGGCGTGCCCGTCAAGTCGGTGGCGCTCGCCGCCCACCTGCGCGCCCTCGCCGAGATGACCGGGCGCCGGCGCGTCACCACCGGCCTGGCCGTCAACGGGCGGCTGGAACGGCTCGGCGGCACCGAGGTGTACGGGCTGTTCCTCAACACCGTCCCGCTGAGCTGCGAACCCACCGACGACCTGCTCGCCCTGGTCCGCGAGGTCCACCGGGACGAGCTGGACATGCTGCCGCACCGCCGGGTGCCGTTCGCCCGGCTCGCCCGGCTGATGACCGACACCGCGCTGGACAGCCAGTTCGGCTACCTGCGCTTCCACGCCCTCGGCCGGCTCAGCTCGGCCCGCATCGTGGACGGCCGGATCGGCACCGAGCCGACCCTGCGCCACGAACCCAACAGCTTCGCCTTCGGCGCCTCGGTGATCCAGGACCCGCTCTCGCAGCGGGTGCTCCTCGCCGTGGACCACCAGCGCTCGCTGGTCACCGACACCGCCGCCGAGCGGTTCATCGACACCTACACGGCCGCCCTGCACGCCATGGCCGCCGCCGTCCGAGAGTCCTGAGGAGCAGCCATGACCGATCCGACCGATCTGCTGGAGCGCCTGCGCGCCACCGTCGCCGCCCACCCCGGGCGCACCGCCGTCCTCGCGGGCCCGGCCCGCCTGGACTTCGCCGAACTCGACCGCCGCACCGCCGCCCTGGCCCGGGCGCTGCGCGCCCTGGGCGTCGGCCGCGGCGACCGGGTCGGCGTCCACCTCGCCCGCACCGTCGACCTGCCGGTCGCCCTGCTCGCCGTCTGGCGGGCCGGCGCCGCCTACGTCCCGCTCGACCCGGCCTACCCGGCCGAACGGCTCGCCTTCATGGCCGAGGACGCCCGGCTCGCCGCCCTGATCAGCGTCGACGGCCTCCCGGCCGTCCAGGGCGTGCCGGTGCTGCGCCCGGACGCCGCCGCCGACGGGCCCGACCTTCCGGTGGCGCACCACCCGCTGGACCCGGCGTACGTGATCCACACCTCCGGCTCCACCGGCCGCCCCAAGGGCGTCGAGGTGCCGCGCGGCGCCGTCGCCGCGCTCTTCGCCGGACTGGAGGCCACCGGCACCCTGCGGCCCGAGCCCGCCGTGGCCGGCTGGAACGCCAGCGTCTCCTTCGACGCCTCCGTCCCGCAGTGGGCCCGGATCTGCCGCGGCGACACCGTGCTGGTCATCGACGAGGAGGACCGCGCCGACCCGGCCCGGCTGGCCGCGCTGCTGGCCGAGCACGCCGTCACCGACCTCGACCTGACCCCCTCGCACTGGGAGCTGCTGCGCGAGCCGCTGGCCGGCGCCCGGGCGCCGCGGCTGCTGATGGGCGGCGAGCCCGTCCCCGAGCGCACCTGGCGGGAGCTGGCCGACGGCGGCATCGAGGCCGTCAACCTGTACGGGCCCACCGAGTGCACCGTGGAGGCCGTCACCGCGCCGATCGGCGGCCCCGGCCCCCACCTGGGCGAGGCACTGCCCGGGGTGCGGCTGTACCTGCTGGACGAGAAGCTCGCCACCGTCCCGGACGGCGTGGTCGGCGAGCTCTACCTGGCCGGGCCCGGACTCGCCCACGGCTACATCGGCCGGGCGGCGCTGACCGCCGAGCGCTTCGTCGCCGACCCGTACGCGGCGGGGGAGCGCGCGTACCGCACCGGAGACCAGGCCCGGCGCGGCGAGGGCGGCCGGCTGGAGTACGTCGGACGGGTGGACCGGCAGGTCAAGCTGCGTGGCTACCGGATCGAGCTCGGCGAGGTCGAGCAGGAGCTGGCCCGGCTGTCCGGGGTGGGCTCCGCCGCCGTCACGGTGTACGAGCCCGCGCCCGGGGACCGGCGCCTCGTCGGGTACGTCACCGCCGCCGGAACCGCCGCCGGCAGTGCCATCGGCAGCGCCGCCGGAACCGCCGCCGGAACCGCCCCGCTCACCGCCGCCGAGCTGACCGAGCGGCTGCGGGCCGCCGTGCCCGCCCACCTGGTGCCCTCGGTGATCACCGTGCTGGAGGCCCTGCCGCTCACCCCCAACGGCAAGGTCGACCTGGCGGCGCTGCCCGTGCCCGCCGCACCGAAGGAGCAGGCCCCGGCGGGCACCGGCGCGCTGCCCGAGCAGGTCGCCGAGGTCTGGAGCACCGTGCTCGGCGTGAGCGGCGTCCGGCCCGCCGACGACTTCTTCTCGCTCGGCGGCCACTCGCTCGCCGCGCTGCGGGTCGTCCACCTGCTGCGCCGCCGGCTCGGCATCGAACTCCAGCTGCGCCACCTGCTCGACTCGGCCGACCTGGCGGCCTTCACCGCCACCGTCGAACGGGCCGTCGCGGCCGGCACCGCCGCTCCCCGGCCCGCCCTGACCGCCCGCGCCCGGGTGGCCGGAGCGTGACCACCGCCCTGCGGGTGCGCCCCCGCGTCGAGGGGGACTGGCTGTTCGTCCCCGTGCCCCGACTCGCCCCCGTGCCCCAACTCGCCTCCGCGCCCCGAGCGCACCGCCCGTACCGGCTGTTCTGCTTCCCGCACGCCGGGGGCGACGCCACCGCCTACACCCCGCTCGCCCGCGCCCTCGCCCCGGCCGCCGAGGTCTGGGCGCTGCGCCCCCCCGCCCGCGGCGGCCGGCTCGGCCACCCGATGCCGGCCAGCTTCGACCTGCTGGTCGACGCCGTCGTGGAGGCCCTCACCCCGCACCTGACCGGGCGGTTCGGCTTCTACGGGCAGAGCTTCGGCGCGCTGCTCGGCTACGAGGTCGCCCGGGCGCTGCCCGCCGGGCTGCGGCCCGAACTGGTCGTCGCCGCCTCCGCCTCGCCGCCCGCCGTCTGGTCCGGAGCGGACCGCCCGCGGTACACCGCCGACGAACTGCTCCGGCTGGCCGGGATGGGCGAACTCGTCGAGGGCGATGACGAGTTGAAGGAGCACGCGCTGCGCGGCATCCGCACCGACCTGGACGTGGTCGCCACCTACCGGCCCCGGCCGCACCCGCCGATCGGCTCCGACCTGCACACCGTCGTCGGTGTCGAGGACCCGCTGCTCGCCCTCGGCGGACTCGAAGGCTGGGCGGCCCACACCCGCGGCGCCCACGGCCATCACGTCGTCCCCGGCGGCCACCTGCTCGCCACCGTCGACCGGCCCGGCCCGGTCGACCTGCTGACCTCCCTGACCACGCGGCCGCGCGCCGCCCACCAGAGCCCGACGGAGTAGCCATGCTGACCACCACCGCGGTCGACCTCACCGACCCGGACCTCTGGGCCCGCCCCGACACCCCCGCGCTGGTCGCGGAGCTGCGCGGGGAGGCCGCCGTCCACCGCACCGATACCGTCGACGACGGGCCGGTCTGGTCGGTGCTCTCCTACCGCCACTCCGCCGAGGTGCTCCGCAACGCCGCCGTCTACAGCTCCGAACAGGGCTCGCTGCTCGGCGCCGGCGCGGGCAACGTCCCGGTCGGCTCCGGCCGGATGATGGCCCTCACCGACCCGCCCCGGCACCGCGAACTGCGCGCCCCCGCCAACCCGTTCTTCTCGCCCGGGGCCGTGCGCGGCGCCTCCCGGGGCATCGCCGAACTCGCCGCCTCGATCGTCGACCAAGCCGTCGAACACGGCGAGGTGGACCTCGTCGACGCCGTCTCCGCGCTGCCGCTGTCCGTGATGTGCGACCTGCTGGACGTCCCGGAGGCGGACCGCGAGATGGTCGAACGGGTCTGCGACGTCGCCTTCCTCGGCCGCACCCCCGAGGAGCGCCGGGCCGGCCACCAGCAGCTCATCCCGTACCTGCTGCACCAGGTGATGCTGCGGCGCACCGACCCGCGCGACGACCTGATCTCCATGATGGCCTCCTACCGGGTCGGCGGGAAGCTGCTGCCGGTCGAGGACGTCGTCCTCAACCTGGACAACATCGTGGTCGGCGGCGTCCAGACGGTCCGCCACACCGCCGCCATGGGACTGTACACCCTGGTCCAACACCCGGAACTGTGGCGGAAGTTGCAGCGCGGCGAAGTCGGCATGGACTCGGCGCTGGACGAACTCCTGCGCTGGACCTCGGTCGGACTGCACACCCTGCGCACCGCCAGCCGGGACACCGAGCTCGACGGCCGCACCATCCGGCGCGGCGAGCGGGTCGCCGTCTGGGTCTGGTCGGCCAACCGGGACCCGGAGGCCTTCGAACGGCCCGAGGAGATCCTGCTGGACCGCGCCCCCAACAAGCACCTCGCGCTCGGCCTCGGCGCCCACTACTGCGTCGGCGCGCCACTGGCCAAGGCCGAACTCGGCGGGCTGTTCACGGCGATGCTGGAACGCGTCGCGGAGATCGAGCCGACCGGACCGGTCACCCACAACCGCTCCATCATCAACTTCGGACTGGACCGCTTCCCGGTCCGCCTCACCCCGCGCTGAGCCGCCCCGCCACGACGTCCAACTGCCGCGTTCCTGCCGCGACTCCTGCCGTTCCGCCACCGGGCCCGCCCCTACCTTCGAAGCATCCCGAGGAACCCGAAGAACCCAGGAACACGAGGAGAACGCCATGAGCAACCCGTTCGAGGACGACAACGCCGGCTACCTGGTGCTGGCCAACGACGAGAACCAGCACTCCCTGTGGCCGGTCTGGATCGACGTGCCGGCCGGCTGGACGACCGTCCACGGCGAGGACACCCGCCAGGGCTGCCTCGACTACATCGAGGCCAACTGGACCGACATCCGGCCCGCCAGCCTGGTCGCCGCCCTCGCCACCGCCGCGGACCGGTGACGGCCGCCATGCCGACCTGGGAACTGAACCCCGGCCGCCCGGCCCTCGCCCACGCGCCGCGCACCGCCGACATGGGCGAGGCCGGCGAATGGCTGCGCGAGAACGAGGGCGCGCTCACCGAAGCCCTGCACCGGTACGGCACCGTCTTCCTGCGCGGCCTGCCGGTCGCGAGCACCGAGGACGTCGCCGCCGTGCGCGACGTCCTCATCCCCGAACGCACCCCCTACCGGGAGAAGGCCACCCCGCGCAGCGACTACGGCAACGGCGTCTACTCGTCCACCGACCTGCCGCCGGCCCAGCCGATCCGGATGCACAACGAGAACAGCTACACCCTCACCTTCCCCGGCCGGCTGCTCTTCGCCTGCCTGACCGCCCCCGACGAGGGCGGGGCCACCCCCACCGCCGACGTCCGCCAGGTGCTCGACCTGCTTCCCGGGCACCTGGTCGAGCGGATGCGGAACAACGGCTGGACGCTCACCCGCAACTACTCGGACTACATCTCGCTCGGCTGGCGCACCGCCTTCGCCACCGAGGACCGCTCCGAGGTCGAGGCCTACTGCAAGGACAACGGCATCACCTGGGAGTGGCTGGCGGACGGCAACCTGCGCACCACCCAGCTGCGCCCCGGCACCATCCGCCACCCCCACACCGGCGAGCAGGTCTGGTTCAACCACCTGGCCTTCTGGAACGCGTGGTCGCTCGACCCGGACATCCGGGAGGCGATGACCGAGGAGTTCGGGCCGGACGGACTGCCGTTCAACACCGGCTTCGGCGACGGCGAGCCGCTGGAGCGCGCCGACGTCGACGCCCTCAACGAGGCCTACCACGCCGCCACCGTGCGGGAACGCTGGCAGGTCGGCGACGTGATGCTGGTCGACAACGTGCTCTGCGCCCACGGCCGGGACCCGTACCGGGGCGGGCGCAAGATCGCCGTCTCGATGGGGCAGCCCCTGGAACTCCGGGACTGCCGGCCCACCGCGGGGCTCACCGTCTGACCGCCGTCCGCCCCCTCGACCAGCCCGTGCCGTCAGTAGACCCGAGTAGAGGAAGCACCGTGATCCCGGTTTCGTACGCCCAACAGCGGCTCTGGCTGATCGACCAGATCGAGGGGCCGACCGCGCTGTACAACCTGCCGTTCGCCCTGCGCCTGCGCGGCGCGCTCGACACCGCCGCGCTGCGCGCCGCGACGGCGGACGTGGTCGCCCGCCACGAGGCCCTGCGCACGGTGTTCCCGGTGGCCGGGGGCGTCCCGGTGCAACGGATCCTTCCCGCCGAGGAGGCGCGGCCGCGCTTCCTGGCCGAGGACTGCGCACCGGACGACTACCCGGCCCGCCGGGACGCCGCCGCCGCCGAGACCTTCGACCTGAGCCGCGAACTGCCCATCCGGATCACGGTGTTCACCCTCTCGCCGACCGAGCACGTGCTGCTCGTGGTGCTCCACCACATCGCCGCCGACGGCTGGTCGCTCGGCCCGCTGCTGCGCGACCTCGCCACCGCCTACCGGGCCCGGCTCGCCGGCCGCGCCCCCGACTGGGAACCGCTGCCGATCCAGTACGCCGACTACGCGCTCTGGCAGCGCGACCTGCTCGGCGACGAACACGACCCCGACAGCCTGCTCGCCCGCCAACTCGACCACTGGCGCGAGGCGCTGGCCGGACTCCCGGAAGAACTGGAGCTGCCCACCGACCGCCCCCGACCGCCCGCCCCCACCGGCGCCGCCGACTCCGTCGACCTCGCCTGGGACGCCGGCCTGCACACCGCCCTGCTCGACCTCGCCCGTACCCACCGCACCACCCTGTTCACCGTCCTCCAGGCCGGCCTGGCCACCCTGTTCACCCGGCTCGGCGCCGGTACCGACATCCCGCTCGGCACCGGCATCGCCGGGCGCGCCGACGAGGCCCTGGACGACCTGGTCGGCTTCTTCGTCAACTCCCTGGTCCTGAGGGCGGACACGTCGGGGGACCCGAGCTTCGCCGAGCTGCTCGGAAGGGTCCGGGAGGCCCAGCTCGACGCCTTCGCCCACCAGGAGCTCCCCTTCGAGCGCCTCGTCGAGGAGCTCAACCCGCCCCGCGCCCTCGGCCGCCACCCGCTGTTCCAGACCCTGCTGGTGCTCCAGAACCACGGCCAGGACGCCCACCTCGACCTGCCCGGGCTGGAGTCCGCCCCCGAACCGATCGGCCTTCGGGTCGCCAAGTTCGACCTCAACATCGGCATCACCGAAGAGCATGGACCCGACGGCGCCCCCGCCGGGCTCACCGGCTCCATCGAGTACGCCGCCGACCTCTACGACCGCACCACCGTCACCGCCCTGGCCGAGCGGCTCGGCCGCCTCCTGGCCGGCGCCGCCGCCGACCCGCACGCCCCGATCACCACCCTCGACCTGCTCGCCCCCGAGGAGCGCACCCGCATCCTCACCGAGTGGAACGCCACCGACGCCCCCCGGTGGACCGGCACCCTCGCCGAGTCCTTCGAGCGCCAGGCCGACCGCACCCCGCACGCCACCGCCCTCGCCCACGACGACGGCGCCCTCAGCTACGCCGACCTCGACACCCGCGCCAACCGCCTCGCCCACCACCTGACCGCCCTCGGCGTCGGCCCCGAGACCCCCGTCGCGATGCTGATGGAACGCTCCGCCGACGTCGTCGTCGCCACCCTGGCCGTCCTCAAGGCCGGCGGCTGCTACGTCCCGATGCACCCCGGCCTGCCGCCCGAGCGGATGGCCGACGTACTCGCCGACACCGGCGCCCCCGTCCTGCTCACCGACCGCATCGACCCCGGCTTCCCGCACACCGCCGCCGTGGTCCGCCCCGGCGACGAGGCCGGCGCCCCCGGCCACCGCCCCGCGCTGCCCGTCCACCCGGACCAGCTCGCCTACGCGATGTTCACCTCCGGCTCCACCGGCCGCCCCAAGGGCGTCGCCGTGCGCCACCGCGACGTCCTCGACCTCGCCGCCGACCGGCGCTGGCAGGACGGCCGCCACCGGCGCGTCCTGTTGCACTCCCCGCACGCCTTCGACGCCGCCACCTACGAGATCTGGACACCCCTGCTGTCCGGCGGCACCGTCGTGGTCGCCCCGCCCGGCCCGCTGGACGCCGCCGCCCTGCACGCCGTCACCACCCGCCACGACGTCACCGCCGTCTTCCTCACCAAGGCCCTGTTCGACCTCGTCGCCGAGCAGGCCCCGGAGACCTTCGCCGCCCTGCGCGTCGTGTGCACCGGCGGCGAGGCCGCCTCCGGCGTGCTGCTGCGCCGCGTCCTGGACGCCTGCCCCGACCTGCTGCTCGCCCACGTCTACGGCCCCACCGAGACCACCACCTTCGCCACCCACCACCCGCTCACCCCCGCCGACCTCGACGGCCCCCGGGTGCCGATCGGCGGCCCGCTGGACAACATGCGCGGCTACGTCCTGGACGCCAGGCTGCGCCCCGTCCCGCCCGGCGTCCCCGGAGAGCTGTTCCTCGCCGGCGCCGGCCTGGCCCGCGGCTACCTGGGCCGGCCCGCCCTGACCGCCGAACGCTTCGTCGCGGACCCGTACGCGGCGGGGGACCGCATGTACCGCACCGGCGACCTGGTCCGGCTGCGCGCCGACGGCGCCGTGGAGTTCCTCGGCCGGATCGACGGCCAGATCAAGCTGCGCGGCTTCCGCATCGAACTCGGCGAGATCGAGGCCGCCCTCTCCCGCCACCCCGCCGTCCGCCAGGTCATCGTGATCGCCCGCGAGGACCGCCCCGGCGACCTGCGGCTGGTCGCCTACTGCACCGCCGACCCCACCCTCACCCCGGCCGAACTGCGGGCCTTCGCCGGCGCCGCGCTGCCCGGCTATATGGTCCCCGCCGTCGTCGTCCTGCTGGACGCCCTGCCGCTCAACGCCAACGGCAAGGTCGACCGCCGGGCCCTGCCCGCCCCCGACCTCGCCGCCGACGACACCGGCCGCGCGCCCCGCGACGAACGCGAACGGGTGCTCTGCGCCCTCTTCGGCGAACTGCTCGGCATCGACGACATCACCATCGACGACGACTTCTTCGCCCTCGGCGGCCACTCCCTGCTCGCCACCCGCCTGGTCGGCCGGGCCCGCGCCGAACTCGGCGTCGAACTCGCCATCGGCGACCTCTTCCAGACGCCCACCGTCGCCGGACTGGCCGACCGGTTGTCGGACAGCCGGACACCCGCCCGCCCGGCGCTGCGCCCCGGCCCCCGGCCCGAGCGGGTGCCGCTCTCCTTCGCCCAGCGCCGCCTCTGGTTCCTCGCCCAGGCCGAGGGCCCCACCGCCACCTACAACATCACCCTCGCGCTGCGGCTGCGCGGCCCGCTCGACGCCGCCGCCCTGGCGGACGCCCTCGGTGACACCGTCCGGCGGCACGAGGCCCTGCGCACCGTCTTCACCGAGCACGAGGGCACCCCGTACCAGCGCGTCCTCGACAGCCCGAGCGGCCCGCTGCTCACCACCACCGACCGGCCGGTGGACGAACTCGCCCGGCACGCCTTCGACCTGGCCGCCGAGCCGCCCGTGCACGCCTACCTGCGGCCCGAGGGCCCGGACGAGCACGTCCTGGTCCTGGTGCTGCACCACATCGCCGGGGACGGCGCCTCGCTCGGCCCGCTCTACCGCGACCTCACCGACGCCTACCGGGCCCGCCAGGCCGGCCACGCCCCCGACTGGGAGCCGCTGCCCGTCCAGTACGCCGACCACGCCCTGTGGCAGCACGCCCTGCTCGGCGACGAGGACGACCCGGACAGCCCGGCCGCCCGCCAACTCGCCCACTGGCGCGAGGCGCTGGCCGGCCTGCCGGAGGAACTGCCGCTGCCCGCGGACCGCCCCCGGCCGCCGGTCGCCAGCCACCGCGGCGCCGTCGTCCCGCTGGAGCTGGACGCGGAGCTGCACGCCCGGCTCGCCGACCTCGCCGCCGAGCACGGCGCGACCCTCTTCATGGTCCTCCAGGCCGCCTACGCCACCCTGCTGCACCGCTTCGGTGCCGGCACCGACCTGCCGATCGGCACCCCGGTGGCCGGGCGCCTCGACGAGGCCGTCACCGACCTGGTCGGCTACTTCGCCAACACCCTGGTCCTGCGCACCGACCTCTCCGGCCGGCCGAGCTTCGCCGAACTGCTGCGCCGCGTCCGGGAGACCGACCTCGCCGCGTACGAGCACCAGGACACGCCGTTCGAGCGCCTGGTCGAGGAGTTCAACCCGGTCCGCTCGCTGGCCCGACACCCGCTCTTCCAGGTGATGCTGACCTTCGCCGCCGCCGCCGAGGGCGGCCCCGACTTCCCCGGCGTGACGGCGGAGGAGGAGCCGGTGGAGTACGGCACCGCCAAGTTCGACCTCAAGCTCGCGCTGACCGAGCGCCACCGCGCCGACGGCAGCCCGGCCGGGCTCGCGGGCGGGCTGGAGTACGCCACCGACCTGTTCGACCGGGAGACGGCCCAGCGGCTGGCCGACGCGCTCGCCCTGATCCTGCGGCAGGCCGCCACCGACCCGGACCTCAGCGTCGCGGCGGCCGGGGTGCTGCCCGAGGGCGCGCCGGCCGAGCAGCTGCTCGCCGCGCCGTTGGCTTCGGCGGTGCCGTTGGTTCCGGCGGTGTTCGAGGAGCAGGCGGTGGCGACGCCGGGTGCGGTGGCGCTGGTGTGCGGCGAGGAGGTGTTGACGTACGGGGAGCTGAAC
>NZ_JBHTWX010000013.1:0-104645 GCF_042792155.1 Kitasatospora sp. NPDC056651
GGGCCTTCGCGGGGCCGGGCCCCCCCCCCCCCGGCCCGCGCTACGGACGCCAGCGGCCGCCGGCGAGCTCGGCCAGCGCCTGGGCGAGGTCCGAGGGCAACGCCCGGCCGATGCCCATGGACCGCACCAGGTACCACCCGTCCTTCCCCCGGTACCGCGCCGGGGGAAGGGGCGCGCCCGGCCGCAACCGGACGTGGATGCCGTGGGTGCGGACGTCCCGGCCGCGGACGTGCACCCGGCGGACGGCCACCTCGTCCACGTCGCGCCACTCGTAGCGGCACCGGTACCGGCCTTGCCGGGCGGCGATGAAGGTGTCGGTGACGTGGAGTTCGATCCGCCGCCGGGGCAGGAGGCTGATCAGCATCACCAGCACGCCGAGGGCGGGCAGCGCGGCCATCGGGCTCCAGGACACCGGCCGGTCCCAGGTGCCGGTCACCGTGGTCCGCACCAGGTGGAGGCCCAGCAGGGCGCCGATCGGGCCCCAGTGCGCCAGCATGACCGTGCGGACCCGGCCGCTGAGCAGGTACGAGCCGGGCTCGCGCCGCACGGTGAGACCGCGCCAGGTCGAGGCCGGGGGCAGGGGCGGCGGAGCGAGCGGATCGGTCGCGGCCGGCGCCCGCGGTGCGGGGATCCCCGCGCCCCCGGGGCCGGCGGAAGCTCCCGCGCCGGACTTGGCGGCCAGGTGCTGCTGGAGCCGCAGGTTGCGGAAGCGGTACGTCCCGGCGGTCCGCTGGAGCAGGCCGGCCCGGTGGGCGTCCCGCAGGAAGGTCATCAGCGGCCAGGGCAGCCGGCCCGCCAGCGCCAGCGAGCACCGCGCCAGCAGCCACCGGCTCCACGGGCTGAGCAGCAGGAACGTCGCGCCGGCCCCGCACCAGGCCGCCAGCGCGTAGGTCCAGTCCGCCTCGGCGTACCGGTAGCTCCGGGCCCGCGACCAGTCCATCAGCCCGACCCCCGCGCCGAGCAGCGGCGCGAGGACGACCGTCGTCACCAGGACCGAGGTCCGCTCCGAGCGCAGCAGCACGTCGGGGGTCGCGGCGTCCACGGTGTCCGAGGGGGCCGCCAGCACGATCATCAGGTAGGCGGCCAGCAGCACGGCCCCCGCCAGCGCGATGCCCGCCGTCGCCGGTGCCAGGAACTGGAACAGGCCCAGGGCGAGGATCACCGGCGGCCCGCCGATCACCACCGTGAGCCGCCAGGCCCGGCCCAGTCTCCCGGTGCGGCCGGCCGATCGCAGGGCCCTCGCGAAGCGCAGCGGATCGGCCCGCCGCCGGGGCGTCGAGGTCTCGTCCCCGAACCAGGCCCGCTGGACCGTCCGGACCGAACCCGCGAGGGCCACGCCGAGGCCCACGCCGGTGCCGAGGCCGAAGGGGTGGCGGGAGCCCGCGACGGACCGCAGCAGCAGGTCGAACAGCACCGACAGGGCGATGCCCACCACGATCAGCGCGGGCGCCGCCAGCGCCCGCGGCAGCGGCGCGCCGAACAGCCGCCACCAGGCGAGTTCGGCCGTCTCCTGGCGGTTCATCAGCCGGGCGAGGAAGGAGAGCCAGACCCGCGCCCGGTCCGGTTCCCAGCGCCGGGGCGGGTGCAGGCGGTCGGGCGCCGGCGGCAGTGGCGGGAACGACGCGGGCACGATCCGGTCGAGGAGGTGCTGTTCCACCTGCCAGGCGGTCGCGAAGCGCACGCGGTCCAGCAGCTCGCCCGGGTCGGCCGGCGCCCGCTCGTAGCCGCGCCGCAGCAGCCACACCATCAGCGGTGTCGACAGCGCCCGGCTCACCGGGCTGCCGGGCGCCGAGCGGAGCTCGGCCAGCAGCGGCGCCCACTGCGCGGCGCGCGAGGGCTGCCGGGCGCGGTGCAGGTAGGACGCGACGTCGGCGGGGTCGAGCGGCAGCGCCTCGATCGCCGAGTCCACCCGCAGCACGTCCCGCTGGGTCGCCACCAGCTCGCGGTAGGGCTCGGTCCGGCAGATCAGCACCACCCCGCCCTCCTGGCCCAGTTGGCGTCCGAGGGCGCCGAGCACGGCGATCCGTCGGTGCTCGGGCAGTTCGTCGAGGCTGTCCAGGACGGGCAGCAGGCGGCGCTCGCTCACCAGCCGGCGGGCGGGGTGGAGCCCGTCCACCCGCGGCAGACCGGGGTGTTCCTCGGTGATCCGGCCGATCAGCCAGTCGTGGAAGTTGACCCGCTCGGCCTCCCAGGACTCCAGCGAGAGCAGGACGGGCACCGGGACGTCCTCGCCGCGGGTGAGCCGGCGGGCGAGCAGCTCCAGGGTGAGCAGCACGGCGAGGGTCGTCTTGCCCGCGCCGGCCCCGCCGAGGATCAGCAGGCGGCGGCGGTCGAGCCCCAGCAGGGCCCCCGCCATCGTGCCGACCCGGTCGCCGCGCCCGCCGAGGTCCGCCCCCGGCCCGAGCGCGGTGCGGCTGTGCACCCAGCGGACGGCCAGCGGTTCGGGCTCGGCCATGTCCCAGGCGTCGGCCTCGGCCCGCCACTGGTACAGCAGGCTGCGGGCGAGCCGCTCCTCGGCGAGGCCGAGCGGGGTCCGGGGCTCCTCGGCTCGGGGCGGCACGGTGAGGTGCAGCTCGCCGTTGAGCACGCCGATCTGCACCAGGTAGTGGACCGTGCTGTCGGTGACGACGTTGCGGATGTTCGTGGGCCCGTGGCCGTGTTCGGATTCCGTCACTCCCCCGTTCCACCCCCGTGTCGACTGCTTCCCTCCCGGCTTCCTTTCTACCAGCGACGCCCTGATTCATTCGACGGACCGTCAGTTCCCGCCCACGATCGGCACCGTACGCTCACGACGACGGACGGCCTCCCACCCGTGCGAGCGCCGGCACCGCACACCTCGGTCGCGGGAGGGGATCGGCGGTGGCCGGCGGATCACGGCACCGACGGGGCCGTGATCGCTCCTCTGGCTCTCGTGGTGCAATGTTGCCCATGACAACACTTCTCGATGTCGCGCAGAGGTTCCGTTCCCTGCATGTACCGGGCACGCCGCTGGTCCTGCCCAATGTCTGGGACGGGACTTCCGCCCGTGTGGTGGCGGACGCGGGTGCTGCCGCGATCGCGACCACCAGCGCCGGGGTCGCCTGGTCACTCGGCCGCGGCGACGGCGATCACCTGACCCGCGACCAGGCGCTCGGTGTGATCGCCCGGATCACGGCCGCTGTCGACGTACCGGTCACCGCCGACATCGAACGCGGCTACGCGACCGACCCCGACGGCGTGGCCGAGACCGTCCGGGGCGTCCTCGCGGCCGGAGCCGTGGGCATCAACCTGGAGGACACCTTGCGTCCCGTCGCCGAGCAGGCCGAACGGATCGCAGCCGCCCGCGAGGCCGCGGACGAGACCGGTGTCCCTCTGTTCATCAACGCCCGCATCGACACCCACCGCCTTCCGCCCGGCGACCGCACGACCTGGCTGGACGAAACCCTCACCCGCGCCCGCGCCTACGCGGAAGCCGGCGCGGACGGCGTCTTCGTCCTCGGCACACCGGACGCCGAGACGGTCAGGACACTCGTGGGCTCCCAGCCGCTGCCGGTGAACGTCCTGGCCGGCCCCGGCACGCTGTCGGTGTCCGAGCTCGCGGAGGCGGGAGCCGCCCGCATCAGCGCGGGATCCTCCATCGCCGAGGCCGCGTACGGCCTGGTCCACCGGGCAGCCCGCGAACTGCTGGAGAACGGCACGACGACCACCCTGGAGGGCGGATTCGACCACCCCACCCTCAACGCGCTGCTCCTGGCCGATCCCACGCGCTGACACATGGTCAGGAGCGCGGGCCACGATCGGATCGCCGCCACGGTGACGTGGCGCTCGACGATGCCGGCGAAGGGAACCCCGCGCCGCACGGCATACTCCCGGCGGATTACTCCAGTACGTCGCGGGGGCTACGAACACCACCGGAACGTTTGCATCCACGGGCCGATTCGATACGGAGCCGCGGACCCTAGCGTCGATCCCATGAAACGCAATCGCCGCACAAGCGCCGTCGCGGTGCTGACGCTCGCCGCCCTCGTCACCGGAACCGGCGCCGGGTTCGCCGCCACGACCACACCGTCGGCCACACCGGTGGCCACGCACGCGTTCGGCACCGCACCGGCCACGGCCACGGCGCCCACGCAGTCCTTCCACGGCGCGCTCCCAGCGCCGACCGGCCCCTACGCCGCCGGCGAGGACGTCATCCACCTCACCGACGAGAGCCGTCCCGACCCGTGGGTGCCGTCATCCGGCCCCCGCCAACTGACCGTCACGATGGTCTACCCGGCCGTCCCCGGGACCGGAACCCCGGCCCCTTACATGACCCTCGGCGAGGCAGCCGGAATCCTCCAGCGCCGGAACGTGCCGGCGAGCTCCGGCGTCACCCCGGAGAGCCTTTCCGCCGTCACCACTCACGCCTTCGGCGGCGCGCGGCCGCAGCGCGGCAAGCATCCGCTGGTGGTCCTCTCGCCCTCGTCCGAGAACCCGCGCATGACGCTCACCTCGCTCGCGACCGACCTGGCCAGTCACGGCTACGTCGTCGCGCTCGTCGGCCACACCTACGAGGACAGCGGCGAGACGCTGGCGAACGGCCAGACGCCGCCGTGCGCGATCTGCGACGACCCGACGCTCGACTTCGACGCCGAAGCCGTCAACCGCGCGCGGGACGAGTCCTTCGTGATCGACCAGTTGACGCACGGCAATACCACGTGGCCCCTGGCACACCTCATCGACAAGCACGAGATCGGCACGGCCGGACACTCCCTCGGCGGAGCGGCGGCCGCCGACACGATGATCGCCGACCCGCGAGTACGGGCCGGAGTGAACATGGACGGCACCTTCCACCCGGTCCCGACGCCCGGCCAGATCGACCGGCCGTTCCTCATGCTGGGTATCGCCGACAGCCACACGCCCGGCAGTGGCGACGGCATCGTGTGGGACCGGGCCTGGGCCGCCCTCGGCGGCTACAAGAAGTGGCTGACGGTCACCGGCGCCGACCACTTCATCTTCTCCGACCTGGACCTGCTCCTGGAGCAGGCCGGATTCCCGACGCCGCCCTTCTCTCCGGAACGCGGGGTGGCGATCACCCGTGAGTACGTGACGGCGTTCTTCGACCAGACGCTGAAGGGGATCCACAGTCCGCTGCTGGACGGCCCCTCGCCGAACAATCCGGACGTGGTCTTCCAGCGGTAGGGCTCGGCGTCGTGTCCGTCGTAGGCCGAGACGACGGTGTCGATGGCCGCGGCCCGGGTGCGGGTGGGTGAGCCGGCGCGGCTCCGAACGCGGCGGACTCGTGGTCGGCGATCGTTCTTCTCGTCCTGCCCTACCGTCTACGCGGCACGAGTCCGGCCTCGAAGGCGATGATCGCCAGGTGGACGCGGTCCCGGGCCTCGAGCTTGGCGAACAGACGCGCGACATGGGTCTTCGCCGTCGCCGCGCTGATCACCAGCCGCTCGGCGATCTCACCGTTCGACAGTCCCTGTCCGACCAGTGCCAGCACCTCGCGCTCCCGGTCGGTGATGCCCGCGACGGGACTCGGGTCCGCGGCGGGCTCGGCGTCCGGTGCGGGGGCCGCGGGGGTGGCGGAGGTTCCGGCGAAGTCGGCGATCAGCCGTCGGGTGACGCTCGGCGCGATCAACGCGTCGCCGGCCGCCACCACGCGGATCGCGTCCAGGATCGCGTCCAGGGCCATGCTCTTGAGCAGGAATCCGCTGGCGCCGGCGCGCAGAGCGCCGTAGACGTACTCGTCGTCGTCGAAGGTCGTCAGCACCAGCACCTTGGGCGGGTCCGGCTCGGCGGTCGCCTGCCGGGTCGCCTCGATCCCGTCCATGCCCGGCATCCGGATGTCCATCACCACGACGTCCGGCCGCAGCTCACGTACCAGGCGCACCGCCTCGCGGCCGTCGCCGGCCTCGCCGACCACCTCCAGGTCGGCGGTGCTGCCGATCAGGATCCCGAGCCCGACCAGCATCAGCGGCTGGTCATCGACCAGCAGTATCCGCACGCTCATGCCGGGAGCCTCGCAGCCACCCGGAATCCGCCCTCCGGACGCCGGCCCGCGCTGAACTGGCCGGACAGCAGCGACACCCGCTCGCGCATGCCGAGCAGGCCGAAGCCGCTCCCGCCGGCCGCCGCCGGGGGCCTCGGACGGCCGGGCCCACCGGGACCGTCGTCCCCGTCGTCCACCACCTCGATCGTCACTCCCGTCGGCTCGTAACCCACCGCGACCCGGCACGTCCGCGCACCGGAATGCCGCACCACGTTCGTCACCGACTCCTGGACGATCCGGAACGCCGACAGCTCGATCTCCGGCGGCAGCGGACGCCGCTCGCCCCGCCAGGCCACGTGGACCCGCACCCCGGCGTCGGCCGTGCGTTCGGCGAGCCGCGGGATGTCGGCCAGGCTGCCGGCCGGCGCCAGCGGAGCGGCCCCCGGCATGGCGTCGTCCGGCTCGGCGCGGCGGAGCGCCCCGAGCATGCGCTGCAGTTCGAGCAGCGTCTGGCGGCTGGTGGTCTCGATGCCGGTCAGCGCCTGCCGCGTCTGCTCGGGCTTGGTGTCCACGACCCGCGCCGCCGCTCCCGACAGCACCGTGATGATCCCGATGCTGTGCGCGACGCTGTCGTGCAGTTCGCGGGCGATCCGCAGCCGCTCGGTGACGACGGCGCGGGCCGCCTTCTGCTCGTGCAGGGCTCCGAGGTATTCACGGCGTTTGCGGTACACCCCTCCGAAGACCCACGCGACCGCGAACCCCAACGCGATCCCCCCGGCCCACTGGACCGCGTCGCCGACGGACTGCTCGCGGTCGTGGATGTCGTTGACGAACGCGGCCGCCACGCCCGCGACGGAGGCGACGGCGGCGGCCTTCGGCCGCCGGACGGCGAGGTACCCGCCCAAGGCGACGAGCAGGACGAACATGACGGCGGGCCGGGCGCCGAAGGCGTCGCCGAGGACCGATTCGCCCAGGATCACCGCGAAGACGGTCGCCGGCAGGCGGCGCGCCAGCAGGACCGGAAGGGCGAGCACGACGTACAGACCCAGCATCTGGACGGGCTCGAGCTCGGGGAACCGGAACAGGCTGTACTCAGGGTCCGGGTCCCCCATCGTCAAGGGGAGCATCAGCGCGTAGAAGCAGGCGGCGGCCAGCACCACGGCCTGTGACGTCAGCCAGGTCACGCGTTTCGATGTCGAGAGACGCTGGAGAAGCTCTTCCATACGGAGATCGTATGCAGTGGCGTCGGCTCCGCGTGTCGCCCCGGGGATGTAGGGGTCCCGGTAGCAACGGAACGGGAAACCGGTGTTGCTGTCAAACTTTTTGACGGCCGGTGATCTGGTCCGCCAAGGTGCGTGGGTGAGCGATGACCCGACGATCGGTTTCCTGAAGGCGGACGTGGCGCGGTTCTGCGCCGGCCTCGAAGATCTGGCTCCGGCGATCCGGCTGCGGCTGGTCGTCCAGCTGCGGCAGGCGCTGGGCGAGGTAACGGATGCCGCCCTGGACGGCGGGATGGCCGCGGCGAAGGCGGAGGGCTGGGGGGCGGCGCGGACTCGTCGTCGTGTTCCTACTGCTCGCAGGCCCAGGCGTGGCCGGTCTGGCGGTACTGCTCGACGGGAATGGGGTCGACGCCGGTCCGCATCCGTGTGGTGTAGATCAGGCCATCCTCGTCGTGGAAGCCGGCGGAACCTGGAGCCGATACGCCCCCAGTGACCACTCAAAGTGACTCAGCCCTACTCGCTCGGCGACCTCTGGAGCCGCCTGTCCGCTTCTGTCATGCCCCTTCGACGCCGACGTGCATGCGGTGGTGACGAGGGGCGTCGATCTCGTCGAGCAGGGCGAGCGCGAAGTCACTGTGGGAGATGCGGCTGGCCATATTGACGCCGGCCATGGAGTACTGGCCGGAGCCCGCCCCGGCGTTATCAAAGTCACCGGCTGGGCTGACGATCAGCCAGTCCAGAGCGGTCACCGAGGCACGCAGCACAGCTGTCCCGGCCGCATGAGCGAGGCAGAAGGGCCGGTATTCCTGCGGAAAGCCCGGGGTGTCCATCAAAGGCATCCCGTCGCCGGTCTCAAGTGTTGCCGCCAGGCCGACGGCAACCAACCGTCCCACACCCGCTCGCGCCAGCCCATCGACGAGAGCGTGGGCAGCGGCTGTGAAGAAGACATCCGGCTGGGCGCCAGCATCGTAGGCGGCCATGATCGCGGCGTCATGCCCGGCCGCGAGATCGGCAACAGCGTCGGTGTTGGTGACATCACCGGTCAGGATGCGGACTCCCGCGCCTTCAAGGTCCTGGTACTTGGCTGGGTTCCGGACGACAGCAGTGACGTGGTGCCCCCGGTGGAGGGCCTCGCCGACAACTGCCCGCCCGGCGCGCCCGCCTGCCCCGAAAACAATGATCTTGCTCATGGACTACCCGCCTCGCCTCTCAAGAAGCTCTGCCTTTCGACGTGCCTGAGCAAGGTAGCCGCACTCATGGTTACCTCCTGGATACCGCACTACGATGCCTCTGTGACCAAGCCCCTGGACCCGGACATGTTTGACCCGCTCTGCCCCTCTGACCTGGTGCCGATCCGTGTGGGGGACAAATGGGCAGGAATGATCATCCAGTGCCTTGCGGGCGGCCCCCGACGGTTCTCTGAACTACGGGTCCCACTGCGGAGCATCACGCCCAAGGTGCTCACACAGTCACTCCGGGCGCTGGAGCGTGACGGCTTCATCGTCCGAACGGTCCATGCGGGACCTGCCCGGCACGTCGAGTACGAACTGACCTCGCTCGGCCGGAGTCTCCTTGACCTGCTGGACGCGGCACGTGCCTGGGCAGAGGCACACCTGGACGAACTCATCGACGCCCGCGAAGCGAGATCGCCCGCCAACCGCACCAGCTGATTCAGCGTTGCCCCGCCTCACTCACGGTGATCTCATCCGCGACATGGCAACGAATACGCGACACATCAACATGCGACCTCACCAGTCCCGAGGCCGGTGTACCTCCCCTGGTGCGCGGACTCAGCTGACCCAACTGCCCAATCCCGCCGCTGAAGTCCCGCGCCCCGCGCTGCACGCGCCCCTGCCGAGCTGCTGCACGTAACCCGCACCCGGCGGATCTCCATCGGCGGCACCATCGTGATCACGCGGCCCATCAGACCGAGGCGTGATCTGGGGGAACGACTGCGAGGCGATCAGCTGTCAAAAGGTTTGACAGCAACACCGGTTTCCCGTTCCGTTCCTACTGGGACCCCATGTACGCGGGGTACGCTCCCGGGCCGACCTGCCTGGGGAACGGTGACATCCACCGGCCGACGCGATGGACCACGGTCCGTTCCCGGGTTCATGGCCATGACGAACGCACCGGTGATCGCTCTCCGAGACGCGGCGAAGAAGGACGACGAGGGCCCGAGCGGATTGCCGCGGAACGAGACGCACATGCTCCGCCGGGCGGGACCCTAGTCGATCCCGATGGCCGACAGGACCCGGGTGCGGGCCGCGCGGCGGGCCGGCCAGAGGGCGGCCGGCAGGGCGGCGAGCACGGCCAGGGCCGGCAGGGCCGCGAGTCGCGGCACGGGGACGCTGTGGTGGTAGCCGGGCAGGTGGCGGGCGATCAGTTCGCCGCCGGCCCAGCCGAGGAAGAGGCCCAGGGCCGTGCCGAGCAGGCTGCCGAGGACGGCGATGAGGAGGGCTTCGTCCCGCACCATGGCGCGCACGCCCGCCCGGGTCAGGCCGATCGCCCGCAGCATGCCGATCTCGCGCCGGCGCTCGACGACGGACAGGGCCAGGGTGTTGACGATCCCCAGCAGGGCGACCGCGACGGACAGCGCTAGCAGGGCGTAGAGCACGTTCAGCATCCGGGTGGTGCCCTGCGCCGCGGCCCGGGCCAGGTCCTCGCCGCTGTCGACGCGCAGGGCCGGGCTGTCGCCGAGGGCGCGGGTGAGGGCGAGCCGCAGTGCGGGGCCGGGGCGGTCGCGGGTGGTGAGCAGGAGCTTGTCGGCGGAGTCGGTCGTGGCGGGCAGGGCGGCGGTGTCGACGAGGATGCCGGTCAGCAGGGCGTTGGACTCGTACACGCCCGTCACCGTCAGCCGGACGCTCCGACCGTCCGGGAGCCGGGCGTCGATCGGGCTTCCGGTGGTCCAGCCGTGGGCCCGGGCCTCGTCGGTGGTCACCAGGACCCTCAAGTCCCCGAAGGCGTCGGCCGATCCGCTGGTCAGGCGCAGCCGCAGCTTCTCGCGCACGGCCTCGGCGGGCAGGGCCAGGGCGGACTGCGGGGACTGGTCGATCGTCAGCCGGGTCTCGCGGATCGCGGCGGTGGCGGCGACCTCGGGGCCGGCGGCCAGGCGCTGTTCGACCTCGGCGGACAGCGGGCCGAGGTCCTGCATCGAGACGACGTAGTCGGCCTTGAGGACGTCGGCGCTCTGGGCGTCGGCGGCGGCGAGGCCGCCGGCCGCGACCATGGTGAGGGCGGTGACCAGGCTGGTGCCGACGACCAGGGCGGCGGCCGCGGCCGCGGTGCGGCGCGGGGTGCGGGCGCTGTTGCGGGCGGCGAGCCGGGCGCTGACGCCGGCCCGGGCGAGGAGCGGGTGGGCGAGGGCGAGGGCCGGACCGACCAGCATCGGCAGCAGGGTGAGGAGACCGGAGGCGACCAGGACGGCGCCGAGCGCCGTCACCGGTGCACCGTCCGCGATGCGCTCGGCGTTCGTCGCTGCCCACAGGCAGGCCGCGCCGCCGCCGGACAGCAGCAGACCGACGGCCGCCCGGAGCCGTCCGCCGCCCTCCCGCACCGGCGCGTCGGCGGTGCGCAGCGCGGCCAGCGGTGCGATCCGGGCGGCTCGGCGGGCGGGCAGCCAGGCGGCAACCAGCGTGGTCGACACCCCGGCGAGCAGCGGGAGGAGGAGCGCGTACGCGGGCAGGCTCAGCGGCCCGCCCGTGGGCAGCGGGCCGCTCTTCCCGAGGTCACCGGCGACGGGGCGCAGGAGCTCGGCGACGCCGATGCCAGCCGTGGTCCCCGCCAGGGAGGCGAGGATCCCGAGCAGCGACGCCTCGGCCAGCACCAGGCGGGCGACCTGCCGGCGCGAGGCGCCGACGGCCCTCAACAGGCCGGTCTCCCGGGTCCGTTGGGCGACGAGCATGCCGAAGGTGTTCGTGATCAGGAAGCAGGAGACGAACAGCGCGACGGCGGCGAAGGAGAGCAGCGTGGAGCGCAGCGAGGCGACCTGGGTCCGGGCGGCCAGCTCCTGGTCGCGGGCGAGGGACGCCGCCGTGAAGGCGACCGTGCCCGGGAGCGCCCGCTCCGCCGCCTGTCGCAGCCGCTCGACCGGGACGCCGGGGGCGGCCTTCACATGGAACTCGTTGAAGCCGCCGGGGCCGGTGAGGTGTCCCTGGGCGGTCGCGGTGTCGAAGAGCACCAGGCTGCCGCCGGTCGTGGCGGCGGGCTCGGCGCGGGTGGTGAAGACGCCGCTGATCCGCGCGGTGAGGCCGGGCCCGTCCACCGAGATCCGCGCGCTGTCCCCCACGTGGTAGCCGCACCGCGCGGCGCCGGCCCCGTCGACGGCGATCTCGCCGTTCCCGGCGGGCGGGCGGCCGTCGGTGAAGGTGAACCGGGGGTCCCCGGCGTCGTTCGCCGCTCCGCCGTCCGCCACCGTGCCGCCCGCCGCGTAGTTGCCGCCCCGGGTGGGGCCGCCGCGGCCGGCCGGACGGCCGTCCGGACAGCCCAGGGCCGTGAAGCCGGAGACGACGGCGAGGACGCGGCCCGTCTCCGGAAGGCCCCGCACCCTCAGCAGTTCGGCCGTGGTCAGGGACGGCGGCCGGTCGGCGGACGGCGGCCGGTCGGCGGACGGCGGCCGGTCGGCGGTCGCCGTCCGGGAGGTCCTGCCGTCGGGGCGGACCACCAGGTCGGTGTGGGCGAACGCCTGCCGGGAGGAGCCGACGAGCGCGTCGGAGACGGTGGCGGTGAACAGGAGGATCCCGGTGACGAAGGCGACGCCGACGGCGACGGCCAGCGCGGTCAGCGCCATCCGGGACCTGTGGGCGCGTACGTTGCGCCAGGCGGTGCGGATCAGGGGGCTGCGGAACACGGGGGTGCGGAGCATCGGCGTGCGGAACATGGGAGTCGACGTCCTGATTCGGCGGAGGTTCGGCGCGCGGTGGCGGCCCTGGCCGCCGATCCTTCCGGCGCGCACCGGCCGCGCGGATCCACCGGACGACCGGCTTCCCGCGCCGGGGCCTCGGCCGAACGGTGGAGGGGAGGACGCCCGGGCGAACGTACAGTGAACCGCCATGATCACCCTTCCGGCGCGCGCCGCGCTCGCCTCCTGGGCCCCCGCGCACCGCGGCGCGGCCGTCGCCGGCAGCACCCTGGCCCTGGCCGCGGTGACCGTCGAGGCCCTGGACACCGGCTTCCCGCCCACGACCGCCGCCACGATCGCCGTCGGCCTGCTGTGCGTCGCGGCCCTCCTGGCGCCGCCCCGGTACCTGACGTCCGCCGGGTGGGCCGCGGTCACCGCCTCCACCGGCCTGTCCCTGCTCACCTCCCAGCTGCACCACCGGCCGGAGCACTTCCCCGGCATCACCGAGACGGCCGTGTTCCTGCTGCTCGTCAGCCGTGCGGTCCGCCACCAGCCGATCGGCCGGATGATCCCGCTCGCCGGCGCCGCCTGGCTCGCCGCGCCGCTGGTGCTGCTGCGCCTGCCCGGCTCGGATCAGGCCCACGTGGCCCGGTACGTCGGACCCCCCTTGCTGCTCGCCGCACCCGTGATGGTCGTCCTCGGCCTCTACCTGCGGCTGCTCGACGGCACCCGCGAGCGCGAGAAGCAGGCCCGTCTGAACGCCCAGCGCCTCGAATACGCCCGCGAGCTGCACGACTTCGTCGGGCACCATGTCACGGCCATCACCGCGCAGGTCAAGGCCGTGCGCTTCACCACCGCCGCCGGACACCCGCCGACGGCGCGGGCGCTGGACGAGGCACTGGCGAACATCGAGGACGCCGCCGCCCAGGCCACCGACTCCATGCGGGCCATGGTCGCCCTGCTGCGCCGGCCGCACCACACGACCCCGCTGAACGCCCCCAGCGGACTGCGCGACCTCACGGCTCTCGCCGACTCCCTGCGCGCGACCGGCCCCGCCGTCGGCCTCACCGTCGATCCCCGGTTGCTCGCGGCGCCCCCGGCCGACCACATCGCCGCCACCGTGCACCACCTCGTCCGGGAGGCGCTGACCAACGTCCGCAAGCACACGGGCCACGCCGACACCGTCGCCGTCGACGTCCGGCTGTCCGCGGACCGCGGTGTCCTCACCGTCTGCGTCACCGACGACGCCACACCCCCGGACGACCTGTCACCCCGCCGCGGCCCGGAAGGATTCGGCCTCACCGGACTGCGCGAGCGCGTCGACGCCCTGGCCGGAAACCTGACGGCGGGCCCCGGGCCCGTGGGCGGCTGGCAGATCACCGCCGAGATCCCGCTCGGCCGTGACGCCGTCGCACGCCCGTCCTGACGGCTGGCACGATGGGCACCATGCCGATCCGCGTCCTCCTCGCCGACGACCAGCTCACCGTACGCGCCGCGTACCGGATGATCCTCGACTCCCAGCCGGACATCGAGGTCGTCGCCGAGGCCGCGAACGGCACCGCGGCCGTCACCGAGGCCCGTCGGCTGCGCCCTGACGTCTGTCTGCTCGACATCCGGATGCCCGGCATGGACGGGCTGGAGGTCACCCGGCTCCTCGCCGGCCCCGCCGCCGCACAACCGCTCAAGGTGGTCATCGCCACCACCTTCGACCTCGACGAGTACGTCCACACCGCGCTGCGGAACGGGGCCTGCGGCTTCGTCCTCAAGGACTGTTCGCCCGCCCTGCTCATCGAGGCCGTGCGCGCGGCCGCCGTCGGCGACTCGCTCATCTCCCCGTCCGTCACCGTCAGGCTGCTGCGGCACATGGCCGACCGGCCGGCCCGGCCGGGGCCCGACACTCCCCCGCCGTACGAGCCGCTCACCCCGCGTGAGTCGGACGTGGTCGCCATGGTCGCCCGGGGCCTGACCAACGACGAGGTCGCCGCCGCCCTCCACGTCACCCTCTCCACCGTGAAGACCCACCTCGGCAGCATCCAGCGCAAGCTCGGCGCCCGCAACCGCGTCGAAGTCGCCGCCCACGCCTGGCAGCACGGCCTGGCCTGAGCTCAACAGCCTTGACCGGCAGGGCTGTTGCCTGCCGCACGGCCGACCGCCGGGGAGCCCGTGCGGCACGGGTGTACCGGTCAGGCCGGCCCGGCTCCGCCGGAGGGCGCCGGCCGGTCGAGGCCGTGGCGGCGGTCGCCCGCCACCCGCTCACAGACGGCGGCCTCCGCCGCCGAGGTGAAGGCACCCCACGGACCTCCGGTCCGGCGACGGGCGGGCGCCGTGGCGGTGTCGGCCGGCAGCACGGTCCTGGAGTCGTTCGCGATCTCAGTCATGACGGCACCCTCGTCCGGCACCCCCGGCTCCGGCAAGGCCTCATGCCGTTTCAGCAAGAGACCCGGCACCGCTGCGGCCCGCCGCACCGGGCCGCCGTGCCCGCACCGCACCCGCCCCCGACGCGCCGGTCGGGCACACGAGCAGCCGATGCCCTCTTCGCGCCCACCGGGCGTTAGCATCCACACAGCCGCGGCCCGACGGCCCGGTACACGTGGAACGGAAGGCGGAGACTGCCATGGGAATCGAGATCCAGGTCGAGCCCCTGGGCGACCACGAGCACCTGGTCCGGGTCCGCGAGGGAGCCGCCGAGGCCGAGACCCGGATCCGGGTCACCGACGGCATCCTCGACCTGCCGCAGATCGCCGAGGCCGACGAGACCAGGATCATCCACGAGACGGTGGCCTTCCTCGTCGAGCGCCAGCCCGTGATCGACATCCCGCCGATGATCGACCTCGACGACCTCGCGGACGCCTACGGCTCCCCCTACGTGGACTTCCTCAGCCACCGCCTCACCGCCCGGTAGCCCGCAGGGGGCGCCGGGGCCGGCGAGGCGGGCGGGAGGTGCGGTTGACGGCCGGGCCCACGAGGTAGGCGGTACACCAGGACGGACGTACACCCCTGGGAGGCCACCGTGTTCACCGACGCTTCGACCGCCGCCGGCCGAGCCGTACTCGACGGCCGCTACCCCTCCCTGGATGAACTCGCCGACACCGCCCACCACTTGGCGGCACGACACCCGGACCGCTGCGCCGTGCGCACGCTCGGCACCTCCCGCGCCGGGCGCCCCCTGCCGCTGCTGACCGTCGGCCGCGGCGACGACCACGTACTGGTCGTCGCCGGAGCCCACGCCGACGAGTTCTCCGCCCGCGCGAGCGTCCTCGAACTGGCCCACCGCGTCCTCGCCCAGCCTGCCCCGCACTCCGCGATCACCTGGGACTTCCTGCTCTGCCTCGACCCCGACGGCGCGCACCGCGCCGAGGGCAGCCGACACGCCCGCACCCTGCCCGAGTACTTCGCGGCGTTCTTCCGCCCCGCCGCCGAGGAGCAGCCCGAATGGGCCCCGGCGGTCGGCGTCGACCTGCCCGAGAGCCGCGCCCTCCTCGACCTGATCGAGGAACTGCGCCCCCGCCTCCAGTTCTCCCTCCACTCCACCGACGTCGGCGGCGCCTTCGTCCAGGCCACCCGCGACCTGCCCGGCCTCGCCGAACCCTTCGCCGAGTCCGCCGCCGCCCTCGGCATCCCCGTCGACTCCGGCTCCTTCGACACGTTCTGGCTGCGCGAGCCCGGGCCGGGCGTCTTCGTCATGGACCCCGGCGACATCGACCGGCAGGAGAGCACCACCGGCATGCTCACCGCCCCCGGCAGCGCCGACGAGGAGCCGGACTCCGCAGGGGCGGGCATACGGGCCACCCCCTGGTTCACCCCCCGGCGCCACGGCGGCGACACCCTCATCGTCGAGGTCCCCCTCTGGGCCGCCCGTTCCGGCCCGGCCCCGGTCCCCGACGCCCGCGCCCACCTGAGCGCCTGCGCCGACCGGCTGCGCCACCACGGCCACCGGATCACCGAACTCCTCGACGCCTCGGGCCCCCACCTCGCCGACTCGCCCCTGCTGCGCGCCGCCCGTACCCCGCTGACCGCCGTACGCGAACTCGCCGACCAGTGGGACCCCCGGGCGGGTGGAGAACGCCTCCTGCGGTCCGGCCTCATGACCCCGGCCCGCCTCGACGGCATCGAGCTCTGGTCCCACCGCCTGCCGGTACGCACCGCCGCCCTGCTGCACCGCGCCCTCGGATCCGCCGACGGGCGCACCGCCCCGGCCGCCGAGCGGCTCGGCGACCTGCTGCGGGAGTGGACCGACGTGTACGAGCGGCGCTTCCGGCCCGTCTGGATCCCGGTGGCGCACCAGGCGGCCCACCAGGCGAACACCGTCCTCACGGCGGTGGAGCTCGGCCTGCGCGTGGCATGACGGAACACGGGCGGACAGGGCGCCGGCGAGTCCGGGTGGTCCAGGCCGCGTCCCACTCATTCCCGCCGGGCGCCCGACGCCGCGCGGCGATCCGACGCGAATGACGGGACGCGGCCTAGCGGAAGGCGGCGACGTTGCGGGCGGCCCAGGCGGAGAAGGGGCGCGGGGCGCGGCCGAGGACCCGCTGGACGTCCGGGCTGACGCGCAGTTCGGCCGGGTTCGGTGCGCCGAGGATGTCCAGGGTGTCGTCGGCGAGCTCCGCCGGCATGACCTGGCTCATGGCGGCCCTGGCCTCGGCGCGGGTGAGCTGGTGGAACCGCACCGGGGATTCCAGCGCCTCGGCGATCGCGGCGGTCTGCCCGCGCGGGGTGACCACCTCGGGGCCGGTCAGCTGGTAGACGCCGCCGGCGTGCCGGTCGTCCAGCAGGCAGGCCGCCGCGACCGCCGCGATGTCCGCCGGGTCGACGACCGGCACCCCGACGTCGCCGAAGGGCGCGGCGACGAGCCCCTGGGCCCGGACGGACTCGGCCCACCAGAGGGCGTTGGAGGCGAAGCCGCCCGGCTGGAGGATCGTCCAGTCCACACCGGATTCCCGCAGCGTGTCCTCGAGTTCGCGCATCGCGATCCGCGTCGGCCCGAAGGGCCTGGTCACCACGCCCTGGCTGGAGAGCAGCACGATCCGCCGGACCCCGGCGGCCGCGGCCTCGTGGATGAGGTCGGCGGGGCCGCCTTCGGCGGCGTGCTGGTCGCCGGAGAGCAGCAGGAAGAGCGCTGTCGCCCCGGCCAGCGCGGGCCTGAGCTCGGCGGGCCTGGTCAGGTCGGCCGCCAGGTGACGGACGCCGTCCGGTACCGCCGCCGGGTGTCGTGACACCGCCGTCACCCGCTGTCCCGCCTCGGTCAGCGCCCGCGTCAACGGGCGGCCGATGTTCCCGGTCGCCCCGGTCACCACGATCATGGTCGACTCCTCGTCAGATCTCCTCGGTGGCACCGACGTTAGGAGAACGGACTGACTCCCGGTAAGGACATACCTGGAGGTAAGCTCATGGCATGGCGGGAGGCGCGCAGCACAGGGGGACCGAGGCGGGCGGCAGGTATGACGTGTTTCACACCGACTGCCCCGCGCGCGACATGGTCGACCACATCACCAGCAGGTGGGGCGTCTGGGTGCTGATCTCCCTGCGGAGCAACGACCTGCGCTTCTTCGAGCTGCGCGAGAGCATCCACGGCATCAGCGAGAAGATGCTCGCCCAGACCCTGCGGGTGCTGGTCCAGGACGGCATGGTCTGGCGGAAGGTCGAGCCGACGACGCCGCCTCGGGTCACCTACGGCCTGACCGGGTTCGGCCGTGAGGTGAGCGAACCGCTGACGGAACTGTTCGACCTGATCACCCGACGGCTGCCGCCGCGCGACGGCGCGGACTAGGACAGGAAGCCGTCCCGGCAGCCCTGGTTCTCGTCGCCGATCACGAGCCGGTCTCCGCTCTCCACGACGTGGTAGTCCTCGGGTCGGCGAAAGAAGTTCTGCCGGCCGAGCAGCCCGGGGTGCCGCGCGGCGAGGCGGTGGAGGACGCGCAGGGCGGGCGGTACGGATCGCGGCGGCTCGGGCGGCGGCTCCGTCACGGGGCCGCCCCGGGGGCCGCGCCGCGAAACCGGCGGACTGTCAGTGATCACCGCTACGTTCCTCATCAGAAGCGCCGCCGAGCGGCGTTCACCCCCAATCCTGAGGAGACGGTGTGCTTTCGCCTGCCTGGGAGCATTCGAGTACGGTCCGGGTGGTCCCACCCGCGAGACCCCGCAAGCTCGCCAAGGTCCCGTTCGTGGAACTGGCCGACGGGCGCCTGCAGGGCGTGGTCTCCAGCGGTTCGGACATCAGCCGGGTCTACGTGTCGGCCATCGCCGCCGGCAGCCACGACTTCTCGTGCAGCACCAACAACAACCGGCCCTGCGGTGGTCTTCGCGGCGGCTTCTGCAAGCACCTGGTCACGCTGGTGGACGACGCGGTGCTCCAGTTCGGCGGCGAGCGCGTCGCCCGCTACCTGCGGGTCGACCTCGACACCGACGACCCCGGCGCCGGGGACCTCACCCGCGCCATGACCGCCGCCCATCCGGCCAAGGCCGAGACCTCCCCGGCCCCGGCGGTGTTCGCCCGGTTCCTGAACCACCTGCGGTACCTGGAGTTCGAACCGGTCACCACACCCGTCCCGGAGCTGCACTGGTTCCCGACGGCGCGGGCGGTGGCGTGATGCGCTTCGACGTCCTCTCCTCCCCGATCGCCGGCCTCGACGAGGCCCTCGCCGTGGTCGACGCCTTCGACTCGGTGCTGACGGTCGGCCTGCTGCGGCCGCAACCCGCCCAGGCGGGCGCGCTCGGCGAACTCGCGGCGGCCCTCGCGGCCTCCCCCCTGTCCGCCCTCGTCACCGAGGCCGTGGACAAGGCCTGCGCCGGCACCGCGGACGAGGAGCACCTGCTCGTCCTCGCCGCCGCCCGCACCGCGCTGCTCGGGGCCGCCCACGACGCGCTGCGCGACACCGTCGACGAGGCGACCGGCCGGGGCACCGCCCCGTCGCCGGCCACCGCGCCGGGCGAGCCGTACGCGCCGAACCTGCTGGCCGCGGCCCGGTCCTGGCTGGCCGACCTGGCCCGCGCCGGCTGGCACGGCATCGACCACGACCTCGTGTCCGCCTCGGCCCCGGTCGTCTCCGCGATGCTCCCGGATCCGGCGCTGCGCCGGCTCGCCCTCCTCCTCGACGGGTTCGCCGGCGAGCTGGCGGCGTCCTGCCCGGGGGCGAGCCTGGAGCGCGTCCCCGCCCGGCGCTGGGCGGACCTGTGGTCACGGGCCGTGCTGCTGACGGCGCCCGGCGCGACCGGCGCGACCGCCGTGGAGAACGTCACCGGCCGGCTGCTGCCGCTCGGCGTCGACCTGCACGAGCACGCCACCGCCGCGCAGGCACAGGTCCACGCGGTCCTGGAGCCCTCCGACGGGTCGGCGCCGCGGCTGGTCCGGGCCTCGGTATCGGCGCCGAAGCCGGACAGCGTCGTCGGCGCCGGGATCTGGCAGTTGCTCCGCCCGCGCCTGTCCCTGCTCGCCGCGCTCGGCGAGGGCCGCGCGATGGAGCTGACGGACATGCCGCTCACCGCCGGGGGCGACCTGCTGTGGCACGACGACCGCGCCCGGCCGGGCGTGAGCGCCGACCCGTTCGCGACCGCCCGCGTCGTCCTGCCCACCGCCGTCGCGGCGCCGCCCGCGCCGTTGGAGCGCCACCCGGTACGGCTCGCCGAGCCCGTCTTCCTGGAGGGCTACACCGCCCGGGAGGTCGACCGCGTACCGGTCTTCGCCCTGGCCGGGCACGAGGTCGCCGTCGACACCGGCCGCCTCCCGGAGGCCGGGCCGCTCACGCCGAAGGCCGTCGTCGCCTCCACCGCGTGCATCGGCCTGCTCCGCTGGGACGCCGGGGCGTTCGTGCTCCAGCCCCTCGCCGTGGAGACCGCCGTCAAGCGCCAGAGCGTCGCCGTGCACGCCGGGGCGTGGGCCGGGGGCACCACCGACAAGGCGGGTGCCAAGGGCGAGAGCGCCGCCGCCGCGACCGTGGCCGTACTGAGCGAGCGCGCCGGAAAGCTGCTGCGCAAGTGAACGACCCGATAGCCGCGGCCCCCGACGCCGCGAACGACGCCCCCGCCGGGACCACCGGCCCCGACACCACGCACGGCGCTCCCGACGCCGACGAGAACCGTCGGCAACTCCTGTACTGGCGGCTGCTGGCCCGCCTCTTCGACCCGGCCGAGCAGCCCGCCCTGGAGTCGGCCGGCCTGGCCGTCACCGAGGACATCGGCCTGCCCGCGAGCCTGCTGGACCCCCGCGTCTCCGTCGACTCCGTCGTCCAGCGCCACCCCGCGCTGGCCGCCGAGTTCGAGGGCCTGATGGTGCCACAGGCCAACGCCGACGCCGACGCCGCCGACCGCGACCGCGCGGCCGAGGTGCGCCGCGCCGCGCTGGTCTCCAAGGTCCTCCTCAACACCTTCGCCACCGGCTCCGGCATGGTGACGGCCGGACAGCTCGCCGCCTGGCAGTCCGACGCCGCCTGGCTGGAGCGCGCCCTGGGCTGCAAGCCCGGCGAGCTGCGCACCGGACGCGGCGCCGGCGCGGCCGCCGGGACCGGCACCGGCGGCGGCACCGGGAATCCGGACCTGTCGACGCTCATCCCGCAGATCGGCCCGGAACTCGCGGGCCTCGAAGCGGACCTGGTCAAGCGCATGCACCTGCGCGAGGTCCTCGCCGACAACGCGCTCGCCTCCCGGCTCACCCCGAGCATGTCGCTGATCGAACAGCTGCTGCGCGACAAGGACAACCTCGACGGCACCGCGCTCGCCAACGCCAAGGCGCTGATCCGGCGCTTCGTCGACGAGGTCGCCGAGGTGCTGCGCACCGAGGTGGAGAAGGCGAGCGTCGGAGAGCTCGACCGCTCGGTGCCGCCCAAGCGCGTGTTCCGCAACCTCGACCTCAAGCGCACCGTCGAGAAGAACCTCGTCAACTGGAACCCGGAGGACGAGCGCCTCTACGTCGACCGCCTCTACTACCGGCAGACCGCCCGCAGGACCACGCCGCAGCGGCTGATCGTCGTCGTGGACCAGTCCGGATCGATGGTCGACTCCATGGTCAACTGCACCATCCTCGCCTCGATCTTCGCCGGCCTGCCCAAGGTCGACGTCCACCTGATCGCCTACGACACCCGCGCCGTCGACCTCACCCCCTGGGTGGGCGACCCGTTCGAGGCGCTGCTGCGCACCGACCTCGGCGGCGGCACCGACGGCACCGTCGCCATGGCCCTCGCCCAGCCCCGGATCGCCGAACCGCGCAACACCGTCGTGGTGTGGATCTCCGACTTCTACGAGTGGCGCGGCGAGGAGCTGTTCGCCCAGATGGCCGCCGTGCACCGCTCCGGGGCGCGGTTCATCCCGGTCGGGTCGGTGACCAGCTCGGGGCGCGGCAGCGTGAACCCGTGGTTCCGCGAGCGCTTCAAGGACCAGGGCACCCCGGTGATCTCCGGCCACATCCGCAAGCTCGTCCACGAGCTGAAGACCTTCCTCACCTGACCCTCACCCGCCCCCTCGTCCGAACCCGCACGCACGCACATCTGCACGCCCGCACGCCCAGAAAGGCGACCGCATGTCCGACCTGCTCCGCGCCCCCTCCGAGATCAAGTACGCCGACGAGCTCGACTACCTCGAATCGGTCGACACCGGACCCAAGCCGTCCACCTGGCGGCTGTCCCCCAAGATGATCCGCACCTTCGTCCTCGGCTCCGAGCGCTCCGACGGCCTGGACCGCGCCGTCGAGCAGAAGTGGTTCGGCGAGCGCAGCATCGTCGAACGCGCCGTCGTCACCCTGGCCTCCGACCGCGGCCTGCTGCTGATCGGCGACCCCGGCACCGGCAAGAGCTGGCTGGCCGAGCTGCTGGCCGCCGCGGTGTGCCGCAACTCCACCCAGGTCGTGCAGGGCACCGCCGGCACCACCGAGGACCACATCAAGTACTCCTGGAACGTCGCCCAGGTGATCGCCAAGGGCCAGTCCCGGGAGTCGCTGATCCCCTCCCCGATCATGACCGCGATGGAGACCGGCACCATCGGCCGCTTCGAGGAGCTCACCCGCTCCACCAGCGACGTCCAGGACGCGCTGATCTCCATCCTGTCCGAGAAGTACGTGTCCGTGCCCGAACTCAAGGGCCCCGAGGGCACCGTGTTCGCCAAGCCCGGCTTCGCGGTCATCGCCACCGCCAACAGCCGCGACCGCGGCGTCAACGACCTGTCCTCCGCGCTCCAGCGGCGCTTCAACTTCGTCCGCATCCCCGTGGTGACCAACAAGGCCAGCGAGGCGGAGATCGTCCGCTTCCGCACCGAGGAACTGCTGCGCCGCCACCAGCTCGACCTGGACGTGCCGCCCACCCTGCTGGACGTGCTGCTGCGCAGCTTCGGCGACCTGCGCGACGCCGCCCGGCAGGCCGCGAGCGAGGACGAGAAGCTCGGGTCCGCGCTGTCCACCGCCGAGCAGATCGGCGTGCTGGAGGACGCCGTCCTGCACAGCGACTTCTTCGGCGATCGGACGCTGACCGCCCGATCCCTCGGCTCCTCGCTGGTCGGATCGCTCGCCCGCCGCGCCCCCGAGGACTCCGCCATCCTCACCAAGTACTTCACCGGCGTCGTCGGCCCGCGCGGCCGGCAGGAGGGCGGCGACTGGCCGGAGTTCCACCAGGCGGGCCTCGACGCCCTCAAGGCGCTCGCGTGAACGACGTGACCACCCGGGTGCCCGCCGAGGGCGGGCACCCCGCGCACCGGACCTTCGACGTGCTGCGCGCCCAACTCCAGGACGCCGCGGCCGCGTTCGCCGACGGACCCGGCGCCCTGGACGGCATCCTCCACGGCCTCGTCGACGACGTCGACCGCGCGCTGCGCGAACCGCTGGAGATCTTCCCGGTCTGCCACCACTCCCCCGCCTCCGCCACCGCCATGGCCCGCCGGCTGCGCGCCAAGCAGCCGAAGACCGTGTTCCTGGAGCTCTGCGAGGACCTGGCCCCGCTGCTCACCGAGCTGCGCAACTGCCGGCTGCCGGTCGCCGTCCAGGCGTTCGCCACCCGCATCGACGGCTTCCCCGCCGACTGGGCGCCGCTGTCCGTCGTCGCGCCGATCACCGAGGCCTCCGCCGAGTACCAGGCCATCGCGTACGCGCTGGAGACGCCCGGCGTCGAGCTGGTCCTCGTCGACCGCTCCTCCGACCACGTCTTCCAGTGGCAGCCCCGCGAGGACACCGGACCGGCCGAGCCGGGCACGGCGCCCGCCGAGCAGGAGGCCGCGCTGCACGGCGACGCCGTCGGCGTCGAACTCGGCGACCTGCGGCCCCGGTTCGCCGAGCTGGAACGGCACCTGCTGCGCCACGGCAAGGTGCGGCACTGGTCGGAGTGGTGGCACCAGTACGTCGAGCTGCCGCTCGGCGACGCCGACCACGCCACCTACCGGCAGGTCATGTTCCTGATCGGCAGCCTCTTCCGCCGCCTGGCACCCGGCGACGCCGGCCGGGTCCGGGTCGACGAGGACCGCGAGCGGTACATGTGGACCCGCATCCGCGAGCACCTGGCCGCCACCGGCGCCGACCCGGCCGACAGCGTGTACGTCTGCGGCGCCTTCCACGCCGCCAGCCGGGTCGAGGAGTTCGGCGTCCACGGCTCCTCCGGCTCCTTCACCATCCCGGCGCGCACCGCCACCGAGTGGCAGTACGGCCTGATCCCCTCCAGCCACACGGCCATCGAGGCCCAGTTCGGTCTGGAAGGCGGCTCGGTGTCCATCGCCGCCACGCAGTGGGAGAAGAACCTCAAGCGCACCCGGGTGCAGCCGTACCGGCTCAAGGGCCAGGCCGGCGCCAAGACCGGCCGGGGCCGGAAGGCCGCGGCCCCCGCCCCCGCCTCCGCGCCGGCGGCCGAGACGGACACCGCCGACCAGCTCTCCGGGTTCCTCCGGCGCCCACCGGTCCTCGACCGCCTCGACCAGCAGGAACTGCTCGGCTGGTCCGTGGAGATCGTGCGCGCCGCCCGCCGCAACGGCTACCTCGCCTCCACCGCCGACGCCATCGCCGTGTACGAGACGTCCATCCTGCTCGCCGGGATGCGCGACCGCGCCAAGCCGACCCCGTACGACTTCCTGGACGCGGCCGTCACCTGCATCGAGAAGGACCGCGTCCCCGGCCGCCGCGACGTGCGCCGCCTCGTCGAGATCATGATGGGCGGCGACCGGATCGGCCGGGTCGGCTACGAGTCCCTCCCGCCGCTCGCCCGCGACGTCCACGACCGGCTCGCCCCGCTCGGCCTCGACCTCCAGGCCCGGGGCGTCAAGCGGGCCCTGCTGGACATCAGGACGGACCCGCGGCTGAAAGCCTGCTCGGACGTGCTGTGGATGCTGCGCCACCTGCTCCCGCACGGCGCCGCCCGCCCGGTCATGGGCGAGCGCAAGCTCGGCGAACAGCCCGTGCAGGAGTCCTGGGACCTCGCCCTCGGCACCCACCAGCGGGCCCTGATCGAGCTCGGCTACGAGGGCGTCAGCCTGGAGCAGGTCCTCGAACAGCGGCTGCGCCGCGAGGCCAACGCCGCGAACGCGACCACGGCCGTGGTCCTGCGAACCGTCGAGGACGCCACACTCCTCCTCGGCAGCCGCCGCCTCGCCGACGAGCTCGGCACCCGGGCCCTGGACGTGCTGTCCGGCGAGCGAAGCGTCGACGGCGCCCCCGAGGTGCTGCGGCGGGTGCGCAAGCTGCTCGCGTACTACCGCACCAGCGAACCGGCGCTGCCGGAGTGGATCGAACGGTTCGCCAAGACCGGGTACGCGCACTACTGCACCCTGCTGCCGACGGCGTTCACCGAGGAGACGGCCACGGTGCGCCAGGTCGCGGCGATGCTCGGCTTCCTGTTCGGCATGGAGAGCCTGGCCCTCTCCCTGGGCGGCGACCGCGCCCAACTCGAACTCGCCGTCGCCCAGTCCCACCCGGAGGAGCCCGCCAAGACCGCCCTGCTGTGGGGCGCCCAGGTGCACATCGGCCGGCTCTCCCGGCAGGAGCTGCGCGAACGCTGCGACGCGCTGCTCTCCAACCCGCTGATGCTGCCCGCCTACCCGCACTACCTCAGCGGACTGCTGCACGCCCTGGAGCCGGTCCCGGGCCTGGTCGACATCGTCGTGGAGGCCGTCTCCAACGCCTTCGCCCGCCTGCCCGACCCCGTCCTGCTGCCGTGGCTCCCCACCCTGATCGCCACACTGCGCGGCAGCGGAACGGAGCTGGCGCCGCTGCTGACCCGCGAGGCCGGCCGGATCTTCCCCGGCCGCCTGGCCGAACTGGACACCTGGGTCCCGCCCTGGCGCGCCCCGGCCCCCGCACCCGCCCGACCCGCGGCCCCGGCCGCCGGGCGGGGGGCCGCTCTGCTCCTGGCCCACCGGGAGACGGCCGACGCCCTCGCGACCCTCGTGGGCTGCGCGGGCCCCTGGGCAGCGCCGGACGCGCCGCAGGGCTCCGCACTGCTCGGCCGGCACCCGGAGGCGGCCGACGCCCTGGCGGCCCTGCTCGGCGCGGCGTGAGCGCCCGGCCGGAGCCGCCTCCCCGGCGGCCCCGGCCGCCGCTCGGGCCCCGGCCGCCGGTGGACGGCAGCGAAGGGGCGACGTCACGGGTGGGCGTCACGGGTGGACGTGGGAACGGCCCTCGACGACGAGGTGGGGAGGCGCCGTCCCCGTGCCCGTGGGACGAGTCGCCACCGGCACCGGCACCCGCGACGCCCGCACACCGGCCCGCTCCCTGATCCGTCGCTGCCCGGCCCACGGGGAATCCGTGCGAACCGGCCCGGAAACGGTGGGGAGTTGGCAGGATGGGCGTGTCGTGCGGCGGGTGCGCGACGGTGCTCCTGACGGAGCGGAGACCGGAGGTCGGGGAGCGGGATGGAGTGGCGCCCGGCGGCGTTCCACAAGCCGATCGAACATGATCTGATCCAGTGTCATCTCTGCCCGCTGCGCTGCGGCCTGCGGGACGGCGAGGATGGTTCCTGCCGGGTGCGCCGGCGGCGCGGGGGCGGCCTGGAGACGGCCGCGTACAACACGAGTGCGGTCCACGTGCAGGCCGTCGAGCGCAAGCCCCTGTTCCACTTCCGCCCGGGCTCGGAGGTGGTGACGATCGCGCCGCCGGGCTGCACCTTCCGGTGCGACTACTGCGTGAACCACCGGGTGTCACAGTACGGCCGCGATGCCGACGCCATGGTCGAGCACACTCCCGTGCGGCCCGGCGAGATCGTGCGGGACGCCGCCCTGCGCGGTGCCGCCGTGGGCCTGTCGTACACCGAGCCGTCGCTGGCGGCCGAGGTCACGCTCGATCTGGCCGCCGCGGCGGCGCCCCTGGGGGTGCCGCTGGTCTGGAAGTCGAACGGGTTCCTCACCCCTGAGGCCCTGGACGTGCTCGCGCCCGCCCTGGCGGCCGTCAACATCGACCTCAAGGCGGCCGACGACGCGGCGCACCGCCGCCTCACCGGAGCACCGCTCGCCCCGGTGCTGGAGACGGTGCGGGCCCTGCACTCCGCGGGCGTGTGGGTCGAGGTCTCGACCCCGCTGATCCCCGGGGCGAGCGCGGAGCCCGGGGAACTGCGGCGGATCGCCGAGTTCGTGGCCTCCGTCGGCCCCGGGATCCCCTGGCACGTGCTGCGGTTGAGCCCGGCCTACCGGATGCGGTCGGTGTCCCCGTCGTCTCCGCAGGCGCTGGCCGAGGCCGTGCGGATCGGTCGGGCGGCGGGCCTGCGGCACGTCTACGTGGAGCGGGCGCTCGGCGACGGAGGACGCGCGACCCGGTGCCCGGGCTGCGAGGCCGAGGTGGTGCGGCGGGGGCTGTGGCGCCTCGAGGAGAACCGGCTGCTGGACGGCCGCTGCCCTGACTGTGCGATGCGACTGGAGGGACGATGGTGAACGACCGGGAGCCGGCGCGGGGAAGGTACCGGGTGGTTCCGGACCTCCCGGACCTCATCGAGCCCGAGGAGTACCCCGACCATCCCGACGGCCGCCTGGTCCGGCTGCGGATCACCTTCGGCCCCGAAGGCGTCGAGGTCCTCGGCGACGCGTTCCGGCCGGAAGTGTTGGAACGCCTCCTGGAGAGCCTCGGTCCGGACGACATCGAGCAGATGATGTGCGGCTGACGGCCCGCAGCCCGGCGCCGGGGGTTCACAGGGCGGCGAACACCTCGTCGAGTGCCCGGAGCAGTTCCGCCGGGCCGGAGGTCGGCGCCAGCACCCAGCAGCGGTCCTCGCGCACCGGCACCGGCCGGTCCGGGTAGTGCACCCGGACGGCCACGGCGCCGGGGACCGACAGGGCGGGCTCGAAGGGGTGCGTCAGCAGGACCGGCGTGGGCGGTCCGGTCACGGGGTCGTGGAGCTGCCCGGCCAGGACGCCGAGTTCGGCCAGCGCGCGGTCCCGGGCGGGCGGCCCCGGTGCGGACACGGACCACAGGGCGGCCAGATCGCCGGCCTCGTGGAGCCGCCGCGCTCCGGGCGGTCCACCGAGCGTGACCAGGCCGACGCCGCGCCCCGCCAGGATCAGCCGCCGCGCCAGCAGATGGGCGAAGAGACGCAGGGCGGTGCCCACCTGCCCGTGGGCCGCCGGCGTGTCGTCCAGGACCAGGACGGCCGGGCGCAGCCGGTCCGGGGGCTGCGCCCGGCGGGCGCGGTACAGCAGCGCGTCCTGGGCGAGCAGGGCCTCCCAGAGGTCTCCGGGCAGGGCGAGCTGTGACGCGAGCAGCCGCTGCGGCGGGCCGTGCCGGGCGAGCTCGCCCGGTGCCGCCGCTCCGGTGGCGGCGTCGACGCTGTCCCCGGCCCGGCCGGGACCCGGCACCCCCCACCGGGGGAGCCGCCGCCCCGCCGCGTCGACCGATCGCGCCCAGGGCTGCCGGAGCAGCCGACGGGCGAGCCCGGGGTCCTCGCGGACGGCGTCCGGACCCAGCAGCAGCACCAGCGGCAGCAGTTCGCGGTGGAAGTACCGCAGCGCCTCCCCGTACCGCTCCGGTGACACGGACCCGGGTGGGACGGCCGTCCCCTCGCCCCCCAGCCCCCACAGCAGGGCGTCCCGCAGCTCGCGGGGGCCCGCGGTGGTCGGGGCGGCCGTGTTCCGGTGGCCCGGCAGGTACGCGGCGATCATTCCCACCAGCGCGGGGTGGGTGGAGCGCGGCCAGGCGAGGGCCCGCAGGGCGGCCGCGGAGCGGTGCTCCCACAGCGGGCGCAGGTCGGCGGGCGGGTTCGGGCGGAGCAGTCCGCCCAGCGCGGCGAGGTCGGCGAGCGAGGCCCGCGCCCCGGCGGCGGCCGCGGCGACGGCGAGGTCGGCGAGCGCTTCGGCGGGCACGGGCAGTGGGGCGGCCGGCGCGGAGGACCGGCCGTGCCGCAGCGACCAGAGGCGGACCGGCCCCGCAGTGTGGGCGGTGGTGAGCCGTCGGCCGTCAGGGGACCACCGCGCGCTCCACAGGGTGCCCTGCTCGGCGGGCGGGCCGGGGAGGGTCAGCGCGACGGTCCTGGCCGCCACGTCCCACAGGTCGACGGCGGAGCCGTCCGTCCCGGGGGCGGCCAGCAGGGATCCGTCCGGTGACCAGGCGAGCGTCGCCGACCAGCCCAGCCCGCCGGACCGGCCGAGCCGGTACCGCGGCCTCCAGTTCCCGGTCGACCACACCGTCAGCGGTTCGCGGTCGCTCGCCGGCACGGCCGCGAGGTACCGGCCGTCCGGCGACCAGGCGACCCGGGAGACGAGGCCGATCGCTTCGCTCGTCGCGTGGGCGCGGAGTTCGAAGGCCGGCATGTCCCACACGACGACGCCGCCCCCGGTGCCCGCGGCCAGCCACTTCCCGTCGGCGGACCAGGCGAGCCGGCCGACGCCGGAGGCGACCGGCCGGTGCTGCCGGTCCGCCACCGAGCCGTCCGGGTCCAGTCGGTACAGGACGACGGTGGCGGGCCGGCTGCCGCCTTCCGGCACCGCGAGCAGCGGCTCCGTCAGCGGGGACCAGACCGCGCCCTGGCCGCCGTCCAGGCGGGCGGTCTCGCGGCCGTCCCGGGCGCGCAGCACCCGCACGGTCCCGATCTCGTTGCGGGTCGAGACCGCCAGGAGGGCCCCGGTCGGCTGGACGGCGATCTCCAGGCAGCCGGAGGGGATCCGGGCCTCCCAGGGCGGCCCGGGATCCCCGGCCGCGCGACCGGGCTGGTCCGGCGGGACACCGGTGCGCGTGCCGACCGGCCGCCGGACCAGCCGTCCGGGGCCGTCCGCGAGGTAGACGGCCCGGCCGGTCGGCAGCCAGCCGGTGTCCGGGATCCCCGGTACGGTTCCCGCGGCCACCAGGTCCTGATGGCGTTCCACCTGCGGGCGCGGGCCGTCCGGCCCGGGCAGCGCCCGGCCCACCGAGGCGCACATGGCGGCCGACCAGAGGCGCAGCGGTCGGCCGCGCCGCCGGTCCGGAGGGTTCACGCCGGACTCGGTCACCGCCCAGAGCTCGGCGCCGCGCGGACCGTTGAGCAGGAGCCGACCGCACCGCGCCAGCACGGCGTCGCCGCGGGTCCGCGGATCGCCCGCCCATCCGGCGGCCGGGGTGCGTCCGCTCGGGTCGACCACCGACAGGCCTTCGCCCGCCACGGTCGCGGCCACCCGGCCGTCCGGCAGGACGGTCAGGGCGAGGACCCGGCCGGCCGGGCGGGCCACCGGAACGGCCGGGCCGCCGCGCCCGTCGGTGCGGTGGACGCCCTGGTCGTCGGCGACGTACAGCTCCGCCCCGTCCGGGGACCAGGCCGCCGCGGTGATGCCGGACCGGTTCCTCAGGCCGCCCCGGACGAGTCGCCGGCCGTCGACGTCCCACAGCTGCAGGGTGTGCTCGGTGGCCCGGCACAGGACGTCGCCGCCGGGCCGCCAGGCGAGGTCGACGGTCCGGTCGGTCGCCGGGAGGTGGTGGGCGCTCCCGTCGGCGAGGTGGACGACCGCGACGCCGCGCTCGGCCGGGTAGGCCACCCGCGAGCCGTCCGGGGAGATCGCCAGACGGTGGGCCCCGGGCCCGGGCGGCAGCTCCGTGGTGAGCGGCCGGTGGCGCCCGGTGTCGGCGTCGAGGAGGTCGACGGTCCCGGCGCGCAGCAGCAGGATCTCGTCGCCGTCGTGGCTCCACGAGGCGTCGACGACCTGGTCCGGGTAGTCCGGCGCGGGCGGGGGCGCCGTCCACACCGGTCGGTCGTCGTCGTCGCGGCAGCGCAGCGCGTCCCGGTCGCAGAACAGCAGGAGCCTGCCGTCCGGGGCGAGGGCCAGGGCGCGGCCGTGGGCCCGGCCGGCGGAGAGCAGCGGCCGGGCGGTCACGGCTCGGCCACGGCCTCCGCCGCGGCGCGTTCGTAGAGGTGGCCGGCCCGGCGCGGGTCCCCGGCGAGGCGGTAGCACTCGGCGGCCTCGGCGTAGCGGCCCTCGGCGTGCAGCCGGGTGGCCCGGGCCAGCAGGTCGGTCGGGTCCGCCGGTGCCGCACCGGGCGGGGCCTGCACCGAGGCCGCGCCGAGCAGTTGCTCGGCGGCCGCGAGCAGGGCCCGGGCGGTGGGGGACAGGCCCGGTGGGCGCTGCGGCGGGGCGGGCGGCGCCCACAGCGTCCAGGCCGGGACCAGGTGCGTCAGGTCGAAGCGGTGGAAGCCGTCCGGCCGGGCGACCACCACGGTCTCGGCGTCGAGCCCGAGCGTGCGCACCAGCGCGCCGGGCGGCAGGGCCGGGGTGAGCACGTGCCCGGCGTCGACGAAGCAGTTCCCGACGCCGAGCCGGTAGCAGGGGTCGCCGAACGGCAGCGCCGCGATCAACGGGGTGGGTTCGAGCAGGAGGTGGAGCCCGTCCCCGAGGAGCAGGAAGGCCCGTTCGCCGAGCGGACGGCCGGGCAGGTAGCGGCGCAGCAAGTCGAGCCGGCCGTCGTCCAGCAGCACACCCGCCACCCGTTCGTCCGGGGCTCGGCCGGGGAGCACCCGCAGCCGGTCGAACGGGGCCGGTGGCGGCGCGACCGGGGCCGGGGCCGCGGCGTGGGCCGGTAGCGCCGGAACGGGGCCCGCGGGTACGGCGTCCGCGAGGTGCAGTGGTTCGCCGCACACCCGCAGCCGCTGGGGCGGCAGTTCGGTTTCCTCGGTGACCAGCCACAGCTCGCCGTCCGGGACGGCCGCGGGCAGCGGAAGCCGCCTGCCGGGCAGCCGGAGCCGGAGGTCGAGCAGCAGTCGATCGTCCGAGCCGTCCGGGCCGCAGACCGCGGTGCGCGGCAGCCGGGCGAGTGCGCCGACCAGGCGGGCGGGCAGCGCCGCCGCGGTGCCGCCCTCCCCGGGGGCGGACAGCAGGAGGAGGTGCGTCAGGGTTTCGGCGGCCTGCTCCCGGCCGCCGTGCAGCGGGCCGCCCACCACCGGGAGCAGGGATGCGTCGACCCCCGCGGCGGCCGCCCTGCGCAGCGCGGACGGCAGGAGCTGGGGGACGGTCAGGACGGCCACCCGCGCGGGCGCGACCGCCGGGGGGACCGACGAGACCGGGCAGCCGGCCGCCAGCTCCAGCGCGTCCACCGGCACTCCGGCGAGGACCGTCGGGAGCGCGAGGTCCCGGCCCGCCTCGCCGCCGACGATCCATTCCCGGGAGACGGCCGCCGGCCGCCCGCCGGCCGCCCGGATCGGCGCGTCGGCGGCCAACGGCCCCAGGGAGCTGAGCAGCCACCAGCGGGCGGGTTCGGTCCGGTAGCAGGCCCACCGTTCCCCGCCCGCGCCGGCCAGCGCCGATGCGCAGGCCAGCGCACCCGCCGCGGAGCCGAACCGGCCGGCCGTGCGCCACGGCGGGGGCCCGGTCGGTGCGTCGGGTGCGGACGCACCGGGGCCGGGGACGGCCCGGTCGGGGGCCGCCGGCCGGTGGTGCGCCGCGAACGGAGGCTCCTGCGGGGGCGTGGCGGATCCGGAGCGCGACCACGACCATGGGATCCCGGAGGGCCGGTCAGCCACCCGTGCCTCCCGTCCGGGCCGGTGCGGTCTCGGGCGAGGGCAGTCCCCAGGTTCCGCCCAGGTGTTCCCGCGCCCACTCCCGCCACTGGTCGAGCAGTTCAGGATCGGTTCCGGTCCGCTCGGTCCGCCGCCAGACCGCCGCGAAGAGCCGGCCGCCCAGGTCGAGCCGTCCGGTCCGGACGGCGGTCTCCAGGGACCAGGCGAGCAGGGTCTGCCGTTCCTGCCGGTGGTCCGGGCGGGAGAGCCGGTCCTCCGCGAGGGCCAGCGCCCGGACCGCCGGGCCCGGGTCGGCGTGCTCGGTCCACTCCTGGAGTCCGGTGGCGAGGGCGAGCCGTTCGGACGGGGCACCGGCCGCGACGGCCGCGGCGAGGAGGTGTCCGGCGGGCCGGCCGACGAGCAGCAGTTCCCAGGCGGCGTCGAGCGGCCGGTCGTGCTCCGCCCAGCAGGCCGCGGCCCGGTCGGTCAGCCCCAGGGCGCGGAAGCAGCGGGCCGCCTGCTCCGGGTCGCCCGCCAGCCGGTACGCCTCGCCCGCCCGCTCGGTCTCGCCCGCCCGCACGTACACGTCGGCGCTGGTCCGGAGCCGGCCGAGCGCGTCGTAGCAGCGGGCCGCGTCGGTGTACGCGCCCGCCTCGACGAAGCACTCGGCCGCCTTGCGCAGCAGTGCGGTCCGTCCGGTCATCGGTCGCGCTGCCGCTGTGGCTCGACGGAACGGTCGTCAGGCTCCTCGTCGAGCCAGGGCCGGCGCCCGCCCGGAACCGGCGGCGGCTCGTCGGGCAGCACCTCCACGACCCCGGGACTGCGGGCCATGACCCCGCCGAGCTCACCGGCGATCCTGTCGTGCTCGGCCTCGTGGTCGTCGCCCCGGCGCCCGGCGGCGGCGTCGACGTCGTCCACCTGGAAGAGTTCCACCTCACCGGTCCGGGTGTTGAGGCGGACGTTCACACGTACCCGCATGTCCGGATCACCCCTCGATCTCGAACTGGATCTCGATGACGCCGTCGCCCTCGCGCTGGTCGAGGCCGACCGCACCGTGGGCCAGCGCGTAGGCCACGATGGCGCGGCGCTGGGCATCGGCGAGCACCGAGTTGACGGCCAGCAGCGCCTCGTCGCGGAGCTCGTCGAGCCGGGCGCGGTTGCGCTCGTCCAGCTCCTGCCGCCGTCGCTGTTCGGCGGCGCGGTGCTGTTCCCGGGCGGCCCGGTCGGACCGGCTCTGGGCGTCCCCCGCGAGCCGGTCCTCGGCGGTGGTCCGCTCGTCGCGGGCCGCGGCGGCCACCTCGGCGGCCACGGCGGTGAGCCTGGCCGCGAGGTCGGCCTGCGCCGCCTCCTCACCCACGCCGCGGCCGAAGGCGTTCCCGGTGACCGTGCCGGAGTCCTGCAGCCGGGTGGTGACGGTGGTGTCGACGGTGTCGCTGAGCCGGGCGACCACCCGCAGGGTGCCGTCGGCGGGGTGGTAGCGGACCTCGCCGGCGTCGAGCGTCAGGAGGAGTTCGGCGCCCTGGTCGCTCCAGCGGTCGGAGGAGCGCAGCCCGGCCTCGAACGCGGCCCGGGTGGCGCGGGCCAGCGAGCTGCCGAAGGGGATCGTGGCGGCGAGTTCGGAGGTGACGTCACTGCTGAGCCGCGCGGTGCGGGAGACCTCGGCCTCCCAGGCCTCGGCGAGTTGACGTGCGGCGGTGATGATGACCCTGCGTGGATTGCACATGTGTTCCCCCGACGGGTTCCCTCTGTGGTCGGACGATCTGATGTTTCGTCAAGTTTATTGCGAGACAGTCGATGTGGTGGATCCCCGAGGTCACGGAACGGTCCACAGCTCCATCACCCGATCGATCCGCTCCCGCACCTCGGCGGCCCGGTGCCTGACGTCCGGGGCCCCGTTGAGCAGCTCCAGCCGGATCTCGTTCAGGCCGCGCAGCACGCGCTCCATCGCGGCGTCCGTCGAGTCCGGGCCGACCTGGCCCGCCAGGAAGCGGGCCCGGGCGACCAGGACCTCCGCGTCCGGCGCCGTGCGCATCGGGTTGCCGCCGTCCTGCTCCACCCGCTGGTCGACCAGCCGCCGCACCGTCTCCGCCTCGTCCGGGTCGCTCCAGACGTGGGCGAGCGGCCACAGGTCGCGCGGGGAGGCCTCGTCGGCCTCGCGCAGGGTCGCGGCCGAGGCGACCAGTCCCATCCCCCTGACGATCCGCCGGTCGGACAGCCGCACTCCCTCGTCGAGCAGTTCCCGGACCAGCTCCGTGTAGCCGGGCACCACCTTCTCCAGCCGCACACCGAGCCGCCGCCGGTGCAGCCGGTCCAGGTCCTCCACCCGCAGCGGGAAACCGGTCGGCTGCGCGGGCCCGGCCAGGAATCCCTGCTGCGCACCGCGGCCCAGACGGGACTCCACCAGCGCCTCCAGGTGGCGCCCGGCCACCGGGGCGACCTCCGCGCGCAGCAGGAAGCGGTCGGCGAACGCGGCCGTGGACGGGTCCCGGGGCAGCGCGTTGTCGGCGCCGACCAGCGTGACCAGCGGGACCGGCCGCGACTCGCTCCCGTCGTGGAACACCCGCTCGTTGAGCACCGTGAGCAGGGTGTTGAGGATCGGGCTGCCCCCCTGGAAGATCTCGTCGAGGAAGGCGATCGGGGCCTCCGGGAGCATCCCCGCGGTGCGCACCACGTAGGTCCCCGCGCGCAGCTTCGCGACGTCGACCGGGCCGAACACCTCGGCCGGCTCGGTGAACCGGGTCAGCAGCCGCGTGAATACCGGGAGCTGCATGCCCTGGGCGAAGCGGGTCACCAGCTCGGTCTTGCCGGTCCCCGGCGGGCCGAGCAGCAGGACGTGCTCCCGGGCGATCAGCGCGACCTGCAGGATCCGGAGCACCTCGTCCCGGCCCACGAAGTACTGCTCGACGGCGCGGGCCACCCCCCTGAGCCGCAGGAGCGACTGGCGCTCCAACTCCTCGCGGTCCGGCCGGCCCTCGTCCACCACGTTCATCTCCTCGCCGCCTTCTTGTCCCGGTGCGACTGCAGCACCTGTCCCACCAGCGATCCCAGCCGCCACGCGTCCGGCTCCTCCTGGCGGTACACCAGGCCCACGTACGCGTCCCGCACGATCGAGCGCAGCTCGTCGCCGTTGCACAGCTCGGCCGCGTTGGCGACCATGTCGAGCAGTCCGTGCCGCTCCAGCCGGGCATCGAGGCCGTAGCGCTCGGCGTGGTGCCGCAGGATCGCCCGGCGGGCCTCGACGTCCGGCAGGGCGATGGACAGGCTCTGGAAGCGGCTCGGGCGCAGCAGCGCCGGGTCGATCATGTCGATCCGGTTGGTGGTGCCGATCACCAGCATCTGGACGTCCGGCCGGAAGCCGTCCATCTCGGTCAGGATCTGCGCCACGATGCTGTTGCCCGCACGGCTGGCGCCGTCGCTGCGGCCGGAGCGCTCGGTGGCCAGGGCGTCGAACTCGTCGAAGACGATCACCGACGGGGCACTGCGCCGGGCCGCCGCGAACAGCTCGCGGATCTTGCGCTCGCTCTCGCCGACGTACATGTCGGTCATCTCCGGGCCCGACACCACCTGCACGGTCGCCTTCATCTCCCGCGCGATCGCCTTCGCGAAGAGGGTCTTCCCGGTCCCCGGCGGGCCGTGGAAGATGAAGCCGCGCGGAATCAGCTCGCCCTGCACCTCCCGCCGCAGACCGCTGTCGTCCCGCCGACGGTCCTGGATGATCCGCAGCGCCTGGCGGATCTGCGTCTTCACGTCCTCGTAGCCGCCGATGTCGTCCAGCGTGACGTTCGGCAGCTCGAAGTTCTGCGACTGCTGGGCCTTGAACTCCAGCAGGGTCTGCCGCAGGTCGTCGACGGTGGCCGGCTCGGGCCCGGCGTGCCGCTGATGGGCGTACCGCATGGCCTGCCGCAGCCGCACCGGGCTCATCCCGGCCACGTACTTGAAGAACTCCTCGGCGTCGAAGCCGCTGAAGTGACCGGCCTCGGCCTCGGTGACCAGGGCCTCGCAGAGCGGGAGCTCCGTCCCGGGGGAGCGCGACACCTGGGGCGGCATGCCGGACAGGCCCACCCGAACGCTGAACCGCTCGACGAGGACCTCGGGCAGCGGCAGGGCGGTGTGGGCGAACGCCAGCACCAGGCGCTCGGGGAACTCGTACAGGAGCTCCACCAGGTCGCGGCCCTCGGCGTGGACGCTGATGTCGGGTCCGCCGGACAGCAGGTCCAGGTGGGGCAGGACCAGCACCTCGGTGTGCTTCAGCTCGCGCAGCATCTCCCGGAGCCGGGCGAGCCGGCGCTGGCGGGGGTTCATGCCCACGCCGGCCAGCACGTCCTCGGCCGAGGCGGACGCGTCGGGCGTCACGGCCTCCGGCTCCAGCAGGACCGGCCGCAGCTCGGCGAGCAGGCTGATGGCCTCGTGCAGGTGGCGGGTCAGGGTCTTCTCGCAGACCACCAGCACCGGAAGGCGGTTGCGGAGCAGCGAGGCGATCTGCTCGATCTGCTGGGCGTAGGTGAGCCGGACGGCCTCCGCCTCCTCGATCGACTCCGGGTGGCCGCGGGCCGCGAGCCGGACGGCGGGCTTCGGCCCACCGGAGGGAGGGGCGGGCGGGGGTGCGGCGGGCACGACCTCGCCGGGGACCGGGTGGAGCACGGCCGAGGGCGGCAGCTCGTCGAGGGAGCGGAACTCCACGGCGAAGTCCTTCCACCGGCAGCCGTGCAACTCCTCCGGGAAGGGGGCGAGGAGCCGGAGGCCGCGGCCCCGCAGGGCCTCCAGGATCGGCGTGTCGTCCCGGACGCCGTGCAGCGCGGCGCCGCGCCGTTCCGCCGACAGCACGATCGTCAGGGGAAAGAGGCTCACCGGGGCACCCCTCCGGTCGAGTGACGACGGAACAGCCCGATGCCGGGCCGGTGGTCCACCAGCAGCGGGCGCGCCCGGAGCTCCACCACCCGGTTGCGGTGGATCCAGGCCAGCGGCCCCCACCAGGCGCACAGCGCGCGTGCCCAGGGGTCGTCCCCGGCGCGCAGCAGGCCGTCGGCGTCCCGTACCAGCCGCAGTGTCCGCGGGCCGTGCCGGAGCAGTGCGGTCTCGTAGACGTCCAGGACGAGGTGACGGCCCTCGGTGGTGCGCCGGTGGCCCTCCAGCACATCGGCACGCCAACCGACCGTCGCCGCCGAGTCGGGCTCCGGTTCCGCCAGGGTGCGGACGACCAGCCGGCGGGTGTCGGGCCGCAGCAGCAGCCGGTCGAGGAGTGCACCGCATTCGTCGGCGCGGTGCGGCCGCGGGTGCGTCAGGACCTCGGTGAGCGGGGACCGCGCCACCAGCAGGTCGGCCAGCTCCGGGTCCAGGCGCAGCCCGGAGGCCGGGCTCAGCGCCCAGGAGACCAGCCCGTGCCGGGCCAGCAGTTCGGCGCCGCCGGCGGTGGCCCGGACCTCGTTGACCAGCCTGGCCGCCCGCGCCACCGGGTCGGGGCGGGTCAGCGCGGCGGCGAGCAGCAGGACCTCGGCCCCCGGCGGCCGCGGCTCACCGAGCGGCGGGTGCCGCAGGCCGAGCCGGGCCGCGGTGACCGCCGCGAGCCGGGCCGCCGCGGCCGCCGGGTCCTCCTCCGTCGGCGGCCGCCAGGAGACGGCCGCGAGCGACGGTCCCGACGGCTCAGCGCAGGCCGAAGCCAGCAGTCGCGAAACGGACCGCTCCATCACGCTCATCGCGGCGTCCCAGCGGGCACAGCAGCAGCTCCTCGTCCCTGCGCGCGTAGCAGCGCAGCACTCGGGCGTCCTCGGTCAGGTTGATCAACGCGGCCACCTGCCAGGGACGCCGGAAGGTGTCCAGGTGGAGGTCCACGTCCGTGGTGGAGAGCCCGAAGTCGTCGGTGGCCGGGAAGAGATGGGTGTGGTACCAGCCCACCAGCCGCTCCCCGGGGAAGCGCTCCGTCAGCTCACGGCTCATCTCCCGGAAGGAGTCGCCGGTGAAGGTGAAGTGGGTCCGTGAGGCTCCGGAGAAGCGGGCCGGCAGGACGTGGTGCACGACGACGATCCAGCGTTCCGGGTCGTCCGGGTGCCGGAACGGCTGCCCCGACAGGAACCCGCCCTCCTCCAGGTCCCGCGAGAACCGCAGGCCCCGGCCCAGCTGCCGGGCGGCCTCGGGTGCCAGCAGCGCGGTGACCTCCGCGGTCGTCCTGACCGGGTCGATCCCCCAGTCCCCGGGGTCGAAGGGCGGCAGCTCGGGCTCCTCGGCGCGCCGGACGGTGAACGCGGGCGGCGACGCCGTCCCCGGGTCGACGACGACCGCGCCGCTGACCTCGGGGACGTGCCTGGCCGGCGGCTCGGCCCGGGCGGGGACGATCTCGAAGGCCCAGTTCTCCTCGGCCGGGTCGAGCCGGCGCGTCAGCGCGACCAGACCGACGGCCAGGGACTCGTTGACCGACCGGGACTGCTCCAGGACCACCCGCCCGCCCGCGCGGACCCGGACGGCCAGCTCGCCGAGCTCACGCCTGAGGTTGGTGATCCGGGGCGGACCGAGGATCTCCGAGTGGTCCGGGACGGCCCGCAGCGCGACCTCGATCAGCCACGGCTCGCCCGGGACGGCCTGCCCGGACAGGACCGGGGCCAGCGACAGCCTGAGGACGGTCCGCAGCGCGCAGGAGTGGCTCGGCACCAGCCGGGGGCCCTTGAACAGCCGGACGTCGTAGGACCGCTCCTCATCGCTCATCGAGCGCGCCCCTGCGCCGGATCCGGATCGCGGTCGACGTGGCGTCGAGCGACTCGGGCTCGATGTGCGGGACGCCGTCGTCGTCCACCAGGAGGGTCTTCCCGCCGAGCCGGGCGATGTGCGCCTGGCCCCGCGGCGAGCGGGCCCACCCGGCGGCCTCGTCGTTGACCCAGCCGCCGCCGCCCTCGTCCGTGTGGAGCACCTCGTAATTGACGTAGCGGGCCATGTCGACCAGGATCTGGCAGAGCCGTCCGAAGTCCATGGTCGGCTGGTACGCGGCCATCAGCTCGCCCAGGCACACCATGCCCTCCGGCGCGCTGGGGTGGTCCGCTCCCGTCACGTTCGGGTGGAACACCGGGCTCTCCCAGAGCACCAGCGGCGCCCGCAGCGGAAAGTCGTCGCCGAGCACGATCAGCACCCGGTGCTCGCCCGCGGGCAGCGGATCGTCCCCCAGGTAGCGCGGCGGGGCCAGGCCCACGGCGGTGAACTCGACCTCGAACTCGGTGGGGAAGGTGACGTCGTCGATGTGGACGACGGAGAACTCCTCGCTGTGGGCGGCCGCGTAGCGCTCGATCTCCCCCCGGACCCGGTGCACCGCGTCGAACCGCAGGGGGAGGGGCGCGCCCGCGGTGGACTCCGGGAACACGTTGAGCGTGTCACCGTTGCGGACCCCGGAGGAACCGATCGGGAGCGCCGGGTCGAGCCGCACGAAGCTGCCGTCCGGCTGGAGGTGGTCCACCACGGTGCGCCGCCGGCGACCGCGCCGGTCCCGCGACGCGGAGTCCTGGTACTGGCCGAGCACCGCCTGCGCCACCCCGCCGGCGGTCGTGGTGCTCGGCACGTCGGGGAGCTCGAAGGGCGCGTGGTCGGGTCCCTGGATGTTGATGCCGAGCAGGCGGGGCCGGTGGTCGAAGTCGTGCTGCTCGACGGTGCCGTTCCGACCGCCGGGGTGGCAGCCGAGCTCCTTCCTGAGCCGGGCCACCCGCTGCTCGTCCCAGTGATGGGTCAGCGCCATCGCCAGCTGCACCTGCTGCCCCCGGCCGTGGTAGATCAGTTCCGAACCGGGATCCGCCCGCTCCACGGTCTGGGCGAACCAGACGGCCGTCTCCTCCTGGCCGATGTACACGAGGGTGGGGTACGGCGGCTCCGCGGGGACCGCCCGGCGGGGTGACGGCGGAGCGGCCGACGGTGTGCCCGGATCGGGTTCGATCGTGTTGCCCAGGTCGTCCAGGCCGAGCTCCCGGCCGGCCTCCCGGTACACCCGGTTGTCCGGCCATTCCCGTATCAGCATGGCGATCAGCTTCCGGTAGCCGTCCCTCACCCGGCCGCCGTCCACCTGTCGCAGCACGTTGTCCCAGAAGTCCGAGGCCTTGCCGCTCTCCGGGATCTGGCCCTCCGGAAAGCCGATCGCCCTCAGCAGCATGATGCCGTCCTTCACCGACACGTACCGGCACAGCTCGTCGTAGAGCTCGGTGTTCACTGCGCGACGCCTCCCCAGCCCGTTCCGGGCCTCAGTTCCAGATAGCGCGACAGGGTCCTGCCGCGGTCGTCGAGCACGGGGATCAGCTCGCCCGGCGGGATGCCCAGGCTCCCCAACGACGCTCCGGGGTCCGCCGCGCGCAGCCTGGTGGTGGCGGGCACCGGTGATCGCGATCCGGGGGCGCTGAACCCGGCCCAGCTCATCGGCTGCTCCGCCGGGCCGACCAGGTCCAGCAGGGCGGACACCGGATCGTCCACGGTCAACGGCACCGCCCGCACCAGGCCGTCCGGGACCCGCTCGTGCAGGGGGCAGGCGGGCGACGGGTCGCCGCGCCCTCCGACGGTGGTGACCAGCGCGGTGCCGGACAGCGGATCGAGCCGCATCGCGCCCTCGGGAACCGGCAGGCCGAGCAGCAACCGCACCGCCCAGAGGCCCAGTTGGGCGCCGACGAGGGCGGAGACCGGTGCCGACGCGGCCTCGACGCGGGCCGGCCCGGGACTCGGCGCGGTGCAGCTCCACGGGTCGTCCCGGACCGCCAGCTCGCGGGGTGTCGACCCGCAGCCGAAGCAGGGGCCGCCGGGGCGGAAGTGCCGCACCTCCCCGCCCCACGGGTGGGTGCCGCCGTCCAGCATCGGCGCCGCCACCAGATTGACGCGGGAGGCCAGTTGGATCCGGGCGGCCCGGCTGTCCAGGCAGCTGACCACCAGGTCGGCGGCACGCAGTTCGGCCAGCCCGACGCCGGACAGCAGCGGCGCGCGGCGCGCCGTCGTCGCGACGCCGGGCGCCAGCTCCGCCAGTGCCGCCGCGGCGACCTCGGCCTTGGGCCGGCCGAGGTCGGCGGCGCGGAACAGCACCCCGCGGCTGAGGTTGCTCTCCTCGACGCTGTCGGGGTCGCAGAGCAGCAGCCGGCCCACACCGACCGAGGCCAGCAGCCGGGAGACCTCACTGCCGAGTGCGCCCATCCCGACCACCACGCAGCGGGCGGCGGCCAGCCGCTCCTGGTCCCAGCCGGGGACGGCCCGCTGTCGGGAGTACAGCTCCGCGGAGCCCGCGGCGGGGTCGCGGTCCGTCATCAGGGCTGCCCCCCGCGCTCGACGAGGAAGGTGAGACAGGACTTCCGGCCGGGGGTGCGGCTCCAGTGGTCGTAGCACATGAGTCCCTGGGCCGGATCGCGGTGGATGGCGCTCATGCAGGGCTCGGACTGGCCGCAGGGGCAGTGCACCACCACCTCGCCGGTGCGCAGTGTCGCGCCGCACACCCAGCACGCGAAGCGGCGCTGGTTCGCGCCGCCCGGTACGGACTGGTCGAAGCGGGCCAGCAGCGGGTGTCCCGGGTCCAGACGGGACAGCCGCAGGCCGTGCTCCGGCGGGTACGCCGCGTCGAGGCCCTCGTGGAACTCGGCCGCGGCCCGTGCGGCCTCACCGGCCCGCGGGTGCGCGTCCGACTCGGACGTGCAGAAGTCGGCGTCGTGGTGGCGCAGCAGGAACTCCTCGGTGGGGCTGCCGACCAGCGCCACCGCCTCGCCGAGCCGGAACGTGTGGCTGCACTCCTGGCAGGACCGGCCCGCCGCGCCCATCTGCTGCAGCAGCCGGTCGGTGACGGTGATCCGGGTGTTCCCGGCGCCTTCCCCGGTGCCGGAGGCGTCCCCGGCGGCCGCGGCGGGCTCCGGCGCGCCGCCGAGCCCGAGCCGGAACTGCCGCAGTGCCTCCACGGCCTGGGGGTCGGCGGTCTCCTCCGCCGCGCCCTGGGCCGCGGCGGCGGCCAGCCGGCGGCTGCGCCGCTCGCGGGCGGCGGCGGCCGCGCGGCGCTGGTCGGCCGCCGCCGACTCGGTGACCACGATGACTCTGGGCGTCGTCACCCGGATCGGCCCCCGGTCCTGAGTTCGAGCTCGACGGGGCCGGTGGAGTCCAGGTCGACCTGGTGCAGGCCGAGCCGGAACGAGTCGCCGACCGTCCGGGCGTGCCGCAGGCCGGTGTAGAAGCCACGGTCGAAGGAGAGGGCGGCGGGGTCCGGGAGCCGGTTGCGGCAGGCGATCACCGATTCGACCTCGGCCGGCAGCGGTGTGGTGACCGCCCCGAGGTGGCAGGCCGTCATGACCACGGTCCGGATCCCGCCGACGGTCTCGACGATGCCCGCCAGCAGGACCGACGACATCGCCCCGACCCCGCCGTCGTCCTGCTCCAGCATGAAGTAGCCGTTCGGGGAGCCGTGACCGCCCAGGTGCAGGACCTCGGGGCGGTGGCGGAGCAGAGCCGGCAGGATGTCGGCCGGCCTGGCGGCGGGCTGGACGGCGACCTCGATCGACTGCGGGCCGGGCTGCCGGGCGGTCTCCTGGATCAGCCGTGCCTCGGCGCCGAGGCGGAGGCGGTCCTGGCCGGGGCCGGCCGGGTCCGCGAACAGGAACAGCACCCGCAGCGGCGGCCGTTCGGCCGCGACGGAGCCGCCGGCGGTGAGGCCGGGGAGCTCCGCGGCAGCGCGGAAGACGCGGTTGTCCGGCCACTCGCGGACCAGCGCGCCGACCAGGCGGGCCTGTCCGTCCACCAGCCGGCCGCCCTCGATCTGGGTCAGCACGTCGGACCAGAACTGGCCGCTGGTCCCCGAGTTCTGCGGGATCTCCGCGGGCGGGAAGCCGATCGAGCGAAGGATGCGCCTGCCGTCCGCCACCGAGATCCACCGGGCCAGCTCGTCGAAGAGCTCGTTGTTCACCGTATGCCGCCCCCTAGCCGGATCGATGCGACCAACTGATCTTGAAAGTAAGGCAGTTGATCGCACGTCACTATAAGGGAGAAGAGCGGTTCATCGGGTGGAACCGGCGCGTGACGACCCCTCGGTGTGATACATCAGCGGGTGGCAGCGGGGCCCGGCCGGGCCCGGCGCCCGCAGGGGGTGCGATGCAGACAGATTTCTACGGCCGAAGACCACGCGGCCAGGCCGCGGAACCGGCCGCCGTCCGGATCGAGCTCGACGCGGAGGACCCCGCGGGCGCGGCCCGGGACGGCCTCCGGCTGCGGCCCGGCCGGCTGCTCCCCGCGAACGAGGCGGTGATGGTCGTCTCGTCCGCCGACCCGAGGCCGCTGAGCCGGATCATCGACGTCGCCGAGCAGCTGGAACTGTCCTGCCCCGAGGACCGCTACCCGCGGCAACTCGTCCGGGTGCTCCGCTGGGACGACACCCCCGGCGCCCAGCGCCTGCTGTGCTCCTGGCGCGGCCACCGGGCCGACGCGCTGCCGCCCGGAGTGACCCTGGCCGGCCCCCTGCTGCGCGAGGCCGCCCGGGACCTGTTCACCGCACTCGACTGCGTGCACCGGGCCGGGCTCGTCCACGGAGCCGTCACCCTCGACCGGCTGTGGTGGGACGACCTGTCGGGACTCCAGCTCGCCGGCCTCGAACACGCCAGGCCGCGGACCTCCCCCGGCCGGCACCAGGACCTCCGCGCGGCCGGACGGCTGCTGTTCCACCTCGCGACCGGCGAGGACCTGCGCCCCGGTGAACCACGCGGCGAGATCGAGCGGCGGCTGAAGCTGCTGGACGACTGGCCGTCCCGACTGCTGACCGACCTCCTCGTCGCCGACCAGCCGCCCGACGCCGGGAGACTCGTCCGGAAGCTCTCCCCGCGGCCCACGACGCCACTCCCCCGGATCTCGGCCGAGTACCGACGCGCGCTCGCCGACTTCGACGAGCTCCGAGCCGGACAGCGCCGGTTCCGGTCCTCGTCGCCCCCGCCCCGCCCGTGGCGGGCCCCGCAGCGGCGCCGGGCGGACGAGGAGCGGCCCCGGGGTGCCGGGCGGTGGGCGGGCAGTGGCGCGGAGCCCCCGGGCGCGTTCCGCCGCGGCGTGCAGTGGCTGCGCAACCTGGCCGGACTCTCCCTGCTGCTCGCGGCGGTGACGCGATGACGACCCCCGGCGGTACCGGGCTCGCCGGCGAGGTCGGCGTGATCGACTGCCCGATCTGCATCGGACAGCTCGACTGGGAGCAGGCCCCGCTGCTCACGCTCGACGCGGACGGCACCGAGACCCCGCTGGACCTGCGGACGGTGCGCGGCGACGCCAATCGGCAGCGGCTGCTGATGCACGCCTACCGGCGCTGCCCCGGCAACGACGCCCAGCCCTCGCACCTGCTCCCGGAGCGGTTCCCCGGACTGGGCACCCGGCCCGTCACCATCGGACTCGTCGGGGCCTCCGGAACGGGCAAGACGCACCTGCTGGCCGCGATGGTCAGCCGCCTCCACGACGCCGCGCTGATGGCCCGGATGGGCCTGACGGTGCAGGCACTGGACCTTCGGATGCACGCCGCCTACCTCGACGGCCACGTCAGCCGGTTCATCGACCGGCGCGAGCAACTGCCCGCCACCCGGATCGACGCGCCGGTCGAGTTCGCCGTCGGGCTCGTGGTCGAGGAACCCGGGACCGGACGCAGCCACACCGTGGTGATCTTCGACATGTCCGGGGAGCGGCTCCAGCGCAGCGACCGGGACCTCGCGTTCGTCAACCAGCTCAGCGGCCTGCTGTGCGTGGTGGACCCCACGGCCGTGCGCGACCTGACCGGGCCGGGGCTGGGCGGTGACGGCGGCGACCGGGCCTTCGACGCCACGATGGACCGGCTGCGGCAGGCCCGCTGCCGGCCCGGGGCGCCGTACGTCCCGATCCCCGCCGTGACCGTGGTGACCAAGGCCGATCTGCTCACCCGGCGCGGCTACGCGGAGATCAACCGGTGGCTCCCGTACGGACTGCACGAGGACCTCGACCTCGGAACGGTGGAGGAGGAAAGCCGGGCCGTCTACGCCTTCCTCGCCTCCCGCAACGGCAGGCGCTGGCTGGGCCCCACCCACGAGTGCTGGGACTCCACGCTGCACCTCGCCTCCGCCACCGGCACGTCGGCGGTCGTCGCCGAGGAGGGGCCGCGGGCGGTGGGACGCTTCCCCAAGGACTCCTTCCGTCAGCGGCGGGTGCTGCGGCCGCTCCTGACACTGTTCGCGCTGACAGGGGTGCTCGACATGGCGACCGCGCGGAACCTGGGCCGCCCCGAGGCCGCGCGGTGAGCGCCGCCGACGGTGACCTGATCACCTACCGCTGGTCCGAGCGCTCCCTGCTCGGCCGGAACGGCGTGGGGCCCGTGGTGACCTCCCTCGACCCGGACGCACTCGTCCGCTGGGACGACCGGCTTCGCTCGCTCGTCTGGGCGGCCGTGCCCGGCGAGGAGCGACCGGCCCGGCCTGGCCACGTCTACCGCCGCTTCGGCGACCGGGCCGTGCTGCTGCGCAAGGAGTCGGTCCGGGACGCCAAGGGCAGGGTCGGTTCCACCGAGGCCCACGTCCTCATCGCCCCGGCGGACCGGCTGACGCCGCGGGCGGCCCTCGCGATCTGCGCCACCCCCTGGCAGGAGTGGCTGCCCCCGGAGACCGGGGCGGCCGGCCCCGGCGCACCGCCCGCCGACCACCTGCGGCCCGTCCGGCTGGACCGGCTGCTCGCCTTCGCCGAGAGGTTCGAGACCGACGCCCTCGACGAGCTCGACGAGGTGCCGCACCGGCTCGCGGTCCGGCTGGGCGCACTGCTGCTCGCCGAGCCCGACCGCCCGCTCACCGTCATCGGGAGCCCCGCGTCCGGCGAGGCCGTGGTCCGGACGCTCGCCCGGGTGCTCGGCGGATTCGTGGCCCACAGCTGGGAGTTCGCCACCCTGGAGGAGAGCGACACCGCCGCGGAGCTGCCGGCCCTGGTCTTCCTCGACCAGTCGCCGCCGGCGAGCCTGCACGGCGGGCACGGCCGGCTCAGGGTCAGGGCCGACGCCGCGATCGACCCGCCCGCCGGGTCCGCCGGCGGACCCGGGGACCGCGGCGCCCGCGACCTGGCGGAGCGGCTGTTCTCGCTCGCCCACCGGCTCGGACCGCAGATCCTGGACCGACTGCGGCCCGAGCACGCCGCGGCGAGCGGCGCCGAGGTCCTCCGGCTGGGGGAACGGCTGCTCCTCGCCCCGGGCGTGCTCGGCGACGTCGACGTGCTGCTGCGGATGGCGGCTCTCGGCGACCTCACGCCGGAGGAGTCCGGCTACCTGACCGCGCCGCGGTTCATGGCCGGGATCGAGGACGGCCTGCACAGACTTCCGCCCGGCGAGCTCGCGGCGGTCCTCCGACTCTGGGCGCAGCACCCGCGGGCGGTGGCGGGCTTCGCCGACGCGCGCACCCTGCTGCACACCGAGGCGCTCGCCCGCTGCCTCGCCGCGAGGCCCGGCGGGGAGGCGGGGCTGCGCGCGGTCCTCGCCGCCGGCACGCCGGATCCCCGCGCGGTGCGACGGGCGCTGGACGAACGGATCCTGCCCCGGATGCACCAGTGGGACCCTCAGCACGGCCTCCTCGTGCTGGACGTGCTCGCCGAGCTGCGCGCCGAGGACCTGCCGACGGAGCAGCAGGGCGCCCAGCTGGTGGCCCGGCTGGGCCCCGAGAGGCTGCTCGACGGCGCGCTGCGCCGGGTGCGGCACTCGCCGGGCACGGCCCGGATACTGCTACGGGGCCTCGGCCCGAACCCCTCCCGCCGTACCCGGAGCCGGTTGAGCGAGGTGCTGGAGCGCTCCGGCGCGGTGCCGGACCTGCTGGCCCGGCTGTGTGTCGACGTCGAGCGCGGAGACGGGTCACCGACGGCCCGGCACCTGCTGACCACCCTGCTCGACCTCGCCCTGGGGCCCCGCGCCGATGCCGACCGGCTCCGCCGGCTCCTCGCCGCCTGCGGGCCCGTCCCACCGCCCGCGCTCCTGCGCGCCCTGCTGCACCGGGCGGGCTCCCGGCGCGGCCGGGAGGTGGTGAGGTCGGCGGCGGCCGACCTCTACCTGTTCGGCCGGCTCGGCCGAGCCGACGGGCCGCGTGCCCTGACCCACCAGGACCACTCCGAGGAGTCGCCCCGATGACCGAGCCCACGGCCAAGGACAACCTGCCCGGCATCGCGGACGAGCTCCAGCGCCTGGCGGAGCGGTGCCGGAAGCCCCCTCTGCCGGGCCGAGTGCTGGATTCGGTCGCCACGGCCCTGAGGGAGGACCCCGGGGCCCTCGCCGGCATGGACCTGGTCACCGCCTATCCGCCCGACCTGTTGGCCCCTGACGGCACGCCGAGCCAGGGCAAGGTCGCGGACGCCGTCGAGGTGGTCCGGGACGGCCTGGTGTTCCTGCCGATCGCCGTGACCTGGGCCACCCTCTGGATCGACCTCGGTCGCTACCGCGCTTCGAAGACCCAGGCCAACTTCCTGCGCCTGTGGTTCGACGGGGCCGGGCAGGTCGCGGTACCGACGGTGGTCGTCCTCGTCCTGCTGGTGATCCTCCTCAACGCCTGGCTGCACCGCCACGCCTCGGCCCTGAGACGGTCGGCCGACCGCCACGAGCTGCGCCAGAGCATCGCGTACGAGCTGATGCGGGCCACCCACTTCCTCACCGTCTCCGTGTCGGACCGGACGAAGGAGCTCTCCACCAAGGAGCTGGAGCGGACCGCACGGCTGCTCGCCCGCAGTGCGGACCAGCTGGAGAAGGGCCTGGGCGGCCTGACGGACCGGCTGCTGACGGTCCTCAGCCCGGGCCCGGAGGGGCAGTTCTCCACGGCTCTGCGGGAGTGGACGGCCTCCGCCCGGGAACTCGGCGCGCTCGGCCGGTCGATGACCACGCCGCAGGAGGTGCTCCACCACTTCGTCACGCTGCGCAACCAGCTCGCCGAGGACGACCGCGTGCTCCGCGAGGCGGTCCTCCGGCTCACCACCGAGGTGCGGGACACCAGCGCGGTGTCCCAGGTCTCCGCGCAGGCCCACCAGGCGGTGGCGATGGAGGTGATGGAGGACACCCGGCAGCTGGGAGCGGCGATGGAGCGCTTCGTCCGGCACAGCGACGGGCTGCAGGACCTCATGGACGGCCTGATCCGGCTCGTCGAGCACCTCCAGGAGCGGAACGAGGCCGCGATCACCGGTCCCGGGGGAATCCCGCCGGCGCTGAGCAACGCACCGGACCACGGGAGCGACCCGTTCGGCTCCGACGAGACCGGGCGGTCCCGCCGCTCCGAAGGACCGGAGCTCTACTGATGAGACCGCCGCAACGCCCCTCCGGAGAAGGCCGGATGGCTCCCCGCCACCTGGCGGGGTGGCTGTTCGCCGACCTCTTCCTCGTCCTCATGCTGCTGGCCTTCGGGGCGACCACACCCGAGAAGCCGGACGACTCCGCCGCAGACGGGGCGCCATCCGGCGCACCGTCGGGATCGGCGTCCGCCTCCGGGGCGCCGACCGCCTCCGAACCACCGACCGGATCCGGGTCACCCACCGCCTCCGGGCCGTCGGGCAGCGGGCTGACGTCAATGGGCCTCGATCCGCGCTCCGTCACGGTGACCGTCGTGGTCGGCAGCGGGCCGGTGCGCAGCGGCAGCCTGCCCGAGACCGTCGCCGGTACGGTCCTGGGCGAGGTGGGGGCGGCCGTCGAGAAGGACGGTGCGCGGCGGGGCGTGGGACTCGTGATCACCTCGGGGCTGGCGCCCACCGCCGGGCAGGGGCCGGCCCAGCAGCTCGCCGCCGCGGTGAACACCGTGCTCCAGAGCCGGCTCAGGAGCGCCTTCTGCGGACAGAGCGACCAGCAGGTCGTGCTCCGTGACGCCTGGCGCGGAGCCTCGACCTCCGACTCGGTCCAGGTGGAGTTGTTCTTCGTGAACGGCTGTCGGCGCCAGTGAGCCGCTGACATACTCGGCCCATGCCTGAGGAAACGGGAACCGAGGATCCGTCAGAAACACGGCCCGACCCGGTCGAAGGGGACGTCCGGGTGGGGCCGGGGGGCGTCGAGTACTTCGACGGGAGTGCGTGGAAACCGTACGGGGCGGTGCCGGATCCCGGTGGCGGGCCGGTCTTCCGGGACCGGCCCGCGGCCTTCGACGGGAACGCCGATGACTGAACCGCTACCCGACGTCACCCCGGGTCCTCGGACGGGTGCGGTGGTCGACAGCGTCGCGGACATGCGCAGCACCGCCCGCTGGACCATCGGCGCGCTCGGGGCGGTCGGCGGCCTGGTCCTCGGCGGCCTGCCGCTCGCCGGGGTGAGCGAGGTCCACGGCAGCACCGGACTCTGGCTCGCCTTCTCCGGGCTGGCCCTGACCGTCCTCGGCGTGAGCTGGGCGGTGTACTGGACCGGCGACGTGCTGACGCCCCGGCTCACCACCCCGGCCGCCTGGAACTCCCCGGCGGTCCGGCCGCTGCGCGCCGTCGCGGAGGCCGAACCGTCCCTCTTCTTCGGCCCGTTCGGCCGCAGCCCGGCCGACCTGGTCAGGGCCTGCGAGCTGCACGCGACCGTCCTCGCCAACCTCACCTCCGCCCTGGCCGCGCAGCCGGCGGCCGCGGAGGCGGACGAACTCCGGGCGGCACGCGCCATCGCCGAGGCCAACCTCGCCGGCGCCCGGCGCCGACTCACCGATCTGCTGGACCTCATGCACGCCTGGAGCGTGCGCGCGGCACTGGTCACGGCACGCTGGCACACCCTCGCCGGTGGCATCGCGGTCGCGGGCGGGGTGACGCTCTTCCTGCGGGCCCTGTGACCGTGCCGGGCTCCCGCCCCCGAGCCGACAAGGTCGGGCCGCGGCTGCTCAGCGACCACCGGGCCGGTGACCGGTGGGCTGCTCCAGGTACCGGGCCGTCATCAGGTGGGAGAAGCCCATGATGGTCTCCTGCGGGCTGATGCCGGTGGCGCCCGGCAGGACGCTGGCGTCACACAGTCGCAGGTTCGTGAAGCCGTGCGGGCGGCCCTGGGCGTCGCACACCCCGCCCAGGGCGGGTGGGCCCATCCGGCAGGACGCCATGGCGTGGACGGAGATCAGGTCCCAGCTCTCGGGCCGGCCGTGGAGCGCGAAGTCGGCCGCCTGCGCGGCGGTGGTCAGGCCGGCGGGCGCGGGCGGCAGCAGTTCGACCGCGCCGGCCTCCAGGAGGAGTTCGGCGGTGTGCCGGAAGGCTGAGCGGAGGAGGTCCCGGTCGCTCCCGGTCAGGCGGTGCCGCAGGACCGCGCCGAGGCCGGGTACCGCCAGCAGCCGTGCGGTGCCCTGGACGCTCACCTGGGTGGTGTAGACCGCGATCCGGTCCAGCTGGGCCAGCATCCGGTCGACGGTCCCGGCGGGGTGGGCGGCCAGCGCCGCGGCGAGCGACCCCGGGGTGAGGTTCGCGGGCATCACCCGCACCCCCCGGTCGGCGAACTCCTGGAGTTGCGCGGTGAAGATGGTGCCCTCGGTGGCGCGGACGGGCTCGCCGAACCGCGCCACCGTACGGAAGTTGACGTGGAACGCGATGGCCCGGCCCGGGCCGCGTCCACCGATGCCGCTGCGCCGCAGCAGCAGCGCGCTGCCGATCGGACCCGCGGCCAGGAACACGGTCCGCGGGAGGTAGCGCAGTCGGCGGCCGTCGCGCAGGGCGTGCACGGCCGTGACCCGGGTGCCGTCGTGTTCGAGTCGGACGACCCGGGTGTCGGGCTCGATGACCGCCGCGAGCCGTTCGGCGGCGGGCAGGTAGCTCACCAGCATGCTCTGTTTGGCCCCGGTGGGGCAGCCGGTGACGCACCGGTTGGCGTGGCGGCAGCCCCGTACCGCCCGGCGGGCCGGTGCCCAGCTCCAGCCGAGTCGGTCGGCTGCCTGGGCGAGCAGCACCGAGTCGTGGTTCCCCCGTCCGGGCGGCTGGTCGATGACACCGAGGCGACGCTCCGCCTCGGCCAGGTGGGGGGCGAGGTGGTGGGCCCGGAAGCCGTCGACGCCGGCGGACGCCCAGCGTTCCAGCAGGTGTTCGGAAGGACGCCAGAGCAGCCCTCCGTTGACGACGGTGGTTCCCCCGACGCAACGCCCCTCCCCGAAGGGGATGGTGGGCGCGCCGTGGATGGGCACCAGACCGCCCTGGCGGTAGAGCAGGCGCAGGTTCTCCGCCGGGGACGCCCGGGTGATCCGCTCCTGCGGGACGAGCGGGCCCTCCTCCAGGACGCGGACCTCCCGGCCCGCGCCGGCGAGCTCCAGGGCCGCGGCGCTGCCTCCGGCTCCCGAGCCGATCACCAGGGCGTCGCAGCGGACGGTGCGGGCGGCGCGGGCGGCCCCGGTCATCCGGGATCCCGGCGCGGCGTGCTGGAGGGCTCCTCCAGGGCGCTGTCCACAGCGCCGTCCAAAGCGCCGTGCAGGGCCAGCGCGAGGCTCACCCTGAGCAGTTCGGCGCAGCCGGGCACCGTGGACAGCCGGTCGACGACCCGTTGCAAACCGGCCCGGTCCGAGGTGCCCCGCAGCGGGATCGCCGGGTCCGCGAGGACGACGGCGACCGGGAACACCCGCATCAGCAGGGCGAACACCAGGCGGTACGGCGTCGGGAGGGCGGCCAGGGTGGCGGCCGTGTGGCGGACCGCGGCGGCCTGGCGGGACGGCTCGGCCAGGGCCGCGCAGCGGCCCGCCCAGAGCGGCGGAAGCCCGGCGGAGCGCACGCGCCGTTCCCAGACCCGCAGGCGACGGTGCTCACGCGCGGTACGGCACCCTTCGGCGGGTGGTGCGGGACGGCCCGTCGGGGCCCTCATGCGGTGACCTTCTCCCTGACCAGGCCCGCCAGGAGACGGGGCATTCCCTTGGCCAGTACCGCGTCCAGGGCTTCCAGGAAGACGTCGACGTCGGAGTCCTCGGCGACCAGGGGAGGCGCGGCGATCAGGGGGAGGTCGTGGTTGGAGCCGTAGTAGGTGAGCACCCCGTGGTCGCGGTAGAGGGCGGCGACCACGGCGGCGGTGGCCAGCTTGGCCCCGGCCTGCGGGTCGCGCGCGAAGGAGGACGGCAGCAGCCGCAGCGCGTGGTCGAGGGCGGCCGGACCGTGACGCAGGATGACGCCCTGGAGGGCGCCGGCGCCGCGCACCTCCGAGACCAGGTGCGGGTGGCCGGCGGCGAGGGCGGTGAGGCCGCGGTGCAGCCGCTCGCCGAGGCGGCGGGCTCTGGCGGGGTAGTCGTCCTCGACCGCGATCGCCACGGCCTCCAGCGCGGTGACCGTCTCCTCTCCGAACCCGTAGTAGGTGGTGCTGTGCAGGGTGGCGTCGGGGAGCGAGTCGTAGGCCCTGTGGAAGACGGGCTCCCTGGCCACGTAGCCGGAGATGGACGCCTTGCCGCCGCCGAAGGACTTGGAGGTGGTCACCACGTCCGGGACCAGGCCGGGGTGGCGCATGAAGTGGAAGAGCGAACCGGTCCGGCCCCAGGCGGTGTAGACCTCGTCGAAGATCAGGACGATGTCGTGCCGGGTGCACAGTCGGCGTGCCTCGCGCAGGAACTCCTCCGAGCACTCGCGGAGGCTGGAAGCGCTGAAGGGTTCCAGGACCAGCGCGTAGACGTCGCTCCCGCCCTCGGGCGCGGTGTGCCGCTCCAGGGCCAGTTCGAGGGAGGCAAGGTCGTCGAAGGCGAAACCGTCCGTGCCGGGGATCCGCGGGAAGGTGAAGTGCACCTCCGGCGAGGCGGTCAGGCTTCCCGCGCCGAGCAGCTTTCCGTGGAAGGCGATGTCGGAGTGCAGGACGGTTCCGCGATGGCCGCGGTGGTACTTGTAGGCCATCTTGAGGGCGCCCTCGACGGCCTCCGCGCCCGAGTTGGGGAAGTAGCTGACGTCGAGGTCCCCGGGCAGCAGCTGGGCCAGGTTGTGCCCGAGCGCGGCGACGTACGGTGAGAAGTAGTTCTTGTGCACCTCCATGCGCCCCCGTTCCTGGAAGCGTCGGCGGGCGGCCAGGATCCGGGGGTGGTTGTGGCCGTGGTTCAGGACGCCGATCCCGCCGGTGAAGTCCAGGACCCGCCGCCCGTCGCGCAGGGTGATCCAGCACCCCGAGGCGCTGTCCACGGCATCGCGGCCGAATCCGAAGGCGGAGAGCAGCGTCACCTGGCCCCGGCTGACATGACGGCGGTAGAGCTCGTGCACCCGCTCGATGGGCATCCGCTCGCAGTCCTCGGTGCTGATCAGGGAGTTCATGGCGTCCCCTCCTCGGGGCCGGACCGCGGACCCGTGCCGTTCCCGGCGTCGGGGGGCCGCGGATCGGGGGCGGTGCGGCGGGCGGTGCGGTCGGCGGTGCGGTCGGCGGTGCGGCGGGCGGTGCGCATCCGGTCGGCGATCAGGCGGCCGACGTGCCGTCCCTGCCGCACGGCGTAGTTGGTGCCCCGGTCCTGGGGGTAGATCTGGGCCATGCCGGCCAGGTAGAGCCCCGGCACCTCGGTCTCCATCGCCGGGATGCGGTCGGAGTAGCGCGGGGTGATGACCGGCTGGGCGTGATCGGCCCGCCAGACATGGTGGCTCCGGACCCAGTCGCGCCGGAACCGCGGGAACATCCGGCGCAGGTGCGGCAGGCTGGCGTGGAACACCGCGTCGTCGTCCATCCGGTACAGCTCGGCACTGGTCGGGAGGTAGGCGGACAGGTAGACCAGGTGGCGCCCGGCATAGGCGTCGGAGGCCTCCAGGTTGGTGTGCTCGATGACGCCGACGTAGGGGAACGACGGATCGGTGACGTTGAGCCAGTAGGTGTCCGACAGGGACCGGTCGTTCTGCAGCACCAGGCACAGATTGGCGAGGTAGGGGATGCCGGACAGCCGCCGGCGGACGGCGGGCACGTCCGGATGGGGCGGTGGCCCGGCGGGGGCGGGGGCGAGGAAGCCGGCGAGCAGGTCCGGCGCCGTGGTGGCCAGCACCCGCCGTGCGGGCAGTACGCCGCTGTCGGTGCGGACCCCGCACACCCCGTGGGCGTCGGTCAGCACCTGCCGCACCGGGGTGTTCGTGCAGATCCGGACCCCGAGTTCGGAGAGGCGCGAGACCCACGCGTCCAGCAGGGCGGCGCAGCCACCCCTCAGGTAGTAGAGGACCTCGCGGCCGCTGTGCGACCGGCTGCCACCGCGCAGGTGGAGCTTGGTCCACATCCAGGTGGCGCCGACCTCGGTCGCGTACTGGCCGAACTTGCCTTCCAGCAGCGGACGCCAGACCGTCTCGTAGACCTGCGGCCCGCTCAGCTCCAGCAGCCACTCACGGGCCGTGAGGTCCTCCAGGTCCCGCCAGTGCTTCACCCGGTGGGCACGCACCGCGGACCAGCCCAGCCGGACCCGGTCGGGCAGCGGGAGGGGGGCGAAGCGCAGCACGTCCCACGGGCTCGACAACCGGTACACCGAGTTCGCGTAGTAGACGCCGGTCCGGGTCCGGTGCGGCTGGAGCAGGTCGGAGCAGCCGAGTTCCGCGCACAGCCCCCGGATCTCCAGATCGGAGGAGAACCAGTGGTGGTAGAAGCGTTCGAGCCGGGCTCCCCCGACCTCGAACGACCCCGCCAGGCCGCCGACGTACGGCTCAGCCTCCAGCACCCGGCAGGCCACCCCGGCCAGGGCGAGCTCATGGGCGGCGGCCAGGCCGGTGAACCCGCCGCCGATCACCAGGACCTCGTCGCCGGACGCCGGGGCCGGCTCCCGGCCGTCCCGCGGTGCCGCGCCCGCCATCGGGCCGCTCACGAGGCCGCCGCCCGGTCGTCGGGGTCCGTCGGGCCCGCGGCGGCGCGGGCAGGCGGATCCGCGTCGATCATCACCACCGCGTCGCCGGCCGCCTCGCGCAGGCCCGCCGGCAGTCCGCACTGGTGGCCGACGTTCCGGCTGAACCGCACCAGGTGGACCCGGGGGTCGTCGGCGGCCGGCTCCCGCAGCACGTCCCAGGTGCGGTCCGTGCCGCCGTCGTCCACGAAGACCAGCTCGTGGTCGCAGCCGGCCAGACGGCTCATCACGGTGGTCAGCCGCCCGAAGGTCGCGGGCAGGACTGCCTCCTCGTTGAAACACGGGACCACGACGCTGATCAGGTACCGCGGACCGAGTCCCGAGGCCGCGCTGTTCTCGGACATCGCTGCTCCCCTCGAACCCTCCGGTGCTGTTCCGTCCGAAGGCGATGGGTCTGGGAGGTGTGGAAGGTCTGGGCGGCGCGGGCCGGGCCCGGCCGCCGTCGAAGGTGCCCTCCGCCCCGCCGCGGCCCGCGGCGGGCGGGGGACTCCGGTCGATCACTGATGTCGAGGAGGGTGACGTGCCGCCTCGCCGAAGGAGACGCCGTCCGCGGGGAGGGCATCGGAACCGCCGCCGGCGATCCGGGCTCCCAGTGGACCGTAGCACCGCACCCGGCTCCCGGCCTGCGGAGGGGCCGCTGACCTGCGGTGGTGCGGGGGAACACGGCTGTCGGCGCGCCTGCGCGCGACTGTCCGGGCGAGTGGTCCCCCGACGCCGTTCCGGTTGCCCGGGTCGTCGCGCAGCCGACATCATCGAGGCTGGAGCCGGTCGCGTCAGCGACCGTCGTATCCGACCGGGAGGGCGACCGGGAAGGCGGCGACCGATGGACGCCACGCCACAGCAGCCGCTGCGCTACGCCGTCGGACTGCCCAACAGGCGCGAGTACGCGGATCCCCGCCTGCTCCGCGAACTGGGAGCACTGGCGGAACGGTCCGGCTGGGACGGCTTCTTCCTCTGGGACGGCCAGGTCGCGGACCACCCGGACGAGCACCTCACCGACTCCTGGACCGCCCTCGCCGCGATCGCCGCCGACACGGAGCGGCTGCGACTCGGCGTCATGGTGAGCGTGCTCGCCCTCAAGCGTCCCGCCGAAGTCGCCCGCGCCACCGTCGCGCTGGACCTCCTCAGTGGTGGACGGCTGATCTTCGGCGCCGGCCTGGGGTCCTCCGCCGCCGAGTTCCAGGCGCTGGGCCAGGATCCGGACCCACGGGTGCGGGCGGAGAAACTGGACGAAGCCCTCCACGTCCTCGACGGGCTGTGGGCGGGCCGACCGTTCACCTTCCACGGCCGCTGGTTCACGGTCACGGACCTCTCCTTCCAGCCGGTGAGCCCGCAACGTCCCCGCATCCCGGTGTGGATCGCCGGCACGTGGCCCTCGCGACGCCCCATGCGGCGGGCCGCGCGCTGGGACGGCGTCTTCCCCACCCGGACGGGGGTGGGCCACACCCAGATGATGCCCCCTGCCGACCTGGAAGCCGTGGTCTCCTACGTCCGCGACCGACAAGCCCTCCGGAACGGGCCGTTCGACGTCGTCATGGAGGGCCAGACGCCCGGGCTCCGGCGGGACGCCGACGCGATGGTCGTCGCCCCGTACCGGGCGGCCGGGCTCACCTGGTGGGTGGAGAAGCTGGGCTGGTTCCGGGGCCCGGTCGAACTCGTCCGCGCCCGGATCGGATCCGGCCCCCCTCGTCCGACCGGTCAGTAGCGGTCGTCCGCCGCCACGGCCCTGCCGCCGCCGTAGGCCTCGGCCACAAGCCGCAGGGGGTCCGACCGCACGCCGAAGCGGTCGCGCAGCGCGCGCCGCGCGGCGTGCACCCCGCACATCCCGTGCACCGCCTGGCCCGGTGGGGTGGAGGCGGAGCACAGGTAGACGCCCGGCAGCGGGGTCCGGTAGGGATCCCAGCGGGCGGCCGGGCGCATCACCAGTTGCCAGGCGGTCGTCGCGCCGCCGGAGATGTCACCGCCCACGTAGTTCGGGTTGTGCAGGCCCTGCTCGGCCGCGGTGACGACGTGCTCGGCGAGGATCAGGTCCCGGAAGCCGGGCGCGAACCGTTCCACCTGCTGCTTGACCTGTTCGCTGACGTCCCGGGCGGACCCGTTCGGCACGTGGGCGTAGGTCCACAGCACCTGCCCGCCGGCCGGGGCGCGCCCCGGGTCCACCACCCCCGGCTGGACGGCCAGCACGAACGGACGGACGGCGTGGCGGCCGGCCGCCACGTCGGCCTCCGCCCGTACCGCCTCGGCCCGTGAACCCACCAGGTGCAGCGTGCCCGCCTTCGCGCAGTCCGGCGCGGACCACGGCACCGGGCCGGACAGGGCGAAGTCCACCTTGCAGGCCGCGCCGCCGTGCCGGAAGCCGCGCAGTTGACGGCGGTACCGTTCGGGCAGCCGTCGGCCGGCGATCTCCACCAGGGCACCCGGCGCGACGTCCAGCAGGACGGCCCGCGCGGGCGGCAGTTCGTCGAGCGAACGCACCCGGTGGCCGGTGACGACGCGGCCGCCGTGCCTGGTCAGCTGCCCCACCATCACATCGGTGATGGCCTGGCTGCCGCCGATCGGCAGCGGCCAGCCGACGGAGTGGGCGAGCGACCCCAGGAGGAGGCCGACGCCGGCCGAGGCGAGCGTGCGCGGCGGCGCGATCGAGTGACAGGCGACGCCCGTCAGCAGGGCCGGTGCGAGATCGCCGCGGAACCGCGCGTCCCACCACGGCGACGCCTGTTCGGCGACGCGCAGTCCGAGGCGTGCGAGGGCCGTCACCTGCGGGGGGACCCCGCGCAGGTCGGACATCGCCGCCTCCACCAGCGGCTGCGTCCGCTCGACCAGCGGGCCCAGCAGCCGGGACCAGCCGGGACCGTCCGGTCCCAGCTCGGCGGCGGTGCGGTCCAGGTCGTGCCAGGCCACCGCTGCCCGGCCGCCGTCCAGCGGGTGGGCGTACGACGCCTCCGGCCGGGCCATCCGGACGCCCTGGGACGCCAGGTCGAAGGCGCGGAAGAAGGGGGACGCGACAGCCATCGGGTGGACCGCCGAGCAGACGTCATGGTGGTAGCCGGGCAGGGTCAGTTCCCGGGTGCGCACACCGCCGCCCACGCTGTCGGCGGCCTCGTGGACCTGGACCCGCAGTCCCGCGGCGGCCAGGACCAGGGCGGCCGCCAGCCCGTTCGGGCCGGAGCCGACCACGACCGCGTCGATGTCCTTGTCGCCCACACTCGTCTCCAGTTCACTCGTCCGGGAACGGCCCGGTCCCACCCGCCCGCGCTCACCCATCCCATCCCACCCACCCCGTCTCACCCGCCCGCGCTCACCCGCCCGATCGCACGCGGGCGGCCATCGCGCGCACCGTGCGGACCTGGTGCACCTCGGCCACCGGGATGGTCACGCCGAAGCGCTTGCGCACCTCGCTGAGGAGCCGGATGACGGTCAGCGAGCCGGCCCCGAAGTCGTCCAGGTCCGCCTCCGGGGTGATCGAGGGCACGCGCAGGACGCGGGACCACACGCCCGCCAGCTCGGTCTCCACGGAGCCGTCCGCCACGGGCCCGCCCGGCGGCGTCGACTCCGCCGCGACCGGCGGGGCGGGCTGAGCGGGCGGGGCAGGCGGGGCGGGCGGCGTGGCAGGTGTCCGCGGCTCGTGCCGCATCGTGGTGAGCCGGCCCCGGTCGACCTTGCCGTTGCGGGTGAGCGGCAACGCGTCGTGCCACACCACCACGCTCGGGATCATGTAGCCGGGCAGGTGCACGGCCAGCCGCTCGCGCAGCTCGGCCAGTCCGGGGCGGTCCGCACCGGCCGGGACCACGTGGGCCACCAGGCGGTCGCCGTCCGTCCCGGCCTGCCGGACCACGACCGCCTGCCGGATCCCGGGCACGGCCGTCAGTCGCGTCTCGACCTCGCCCGCCTCGATCCGGTAGCCGTTGACCTTGATCTGGAAGTCGCTGCGGCCGAGGATCTCGATCGACCCGTCCGGCAGGAAGCGGCCCAGGTCACCGGTGCGGTACAGCCCGTCCGCGAAGCGCTCCGCGGTGCGCGCGGGGTCGCCGTGGTAGCCCCGGGCCACGCCGGTGCCACCGGCCCAGATCTCTCCGACCACCCAGTCCGGCCGGTCCCAGCCCTCCGGGCCGCGGACGTGGGCGGTGTTGTTGCGGTTCGGCCGCCCGTACGGCACCGGCCGGCTGCCGTCGTCGGCGGCGTCCACCGGGTGGAGGATGTTCCAGATCGTCGTCTCGGTCGGGCCGCCCAGCGAGACGACCTCCAGGTCGGGCTTGAGCCGCAGGAGCGCCGCGGGGAAGTCCGGCGGGATCCGGTCGCCGCTCAGCATGACCAGGCGCAGCGCGCCGAGCCGGCCCGGCTCCGGCTCGGCCTGCTCGCGCAGCATGGCCATGATCGCCGGTACCGAGTTCCACACCGTCACCCGGTGCTCCGCGCAGAGGTCCAGCCAGTGGGCGGGATCCGCCGCCCGGTCCGCGTCCGGCAGCACGATCGCCGCGCCGGCCGACAGCCCGCCGAACACGTCGTACACAGACAGGTCGAAGGTGAACGCGCTGATGCCGAAGAAGCGGTCCGTGGCGTCGACGCCGAACCGGGCCGCGCAGTCGGCCACCACGTTCGCCACGTTGCGGTGACTGACCATCACGCCCTTGGGCCGTCCGGTCGTGCCGGACGTGTAGAGCACGTACGCGAGGTCGTCGACGTGTGCCCCGGCGGGCGGCTCCACCGGCTCGACGGGCACCACCGGCCGCGCCATGTCGAGCAGCAGCGTGTCCGGCTCCGTGCCGGTCACGCTGGTGGACGCGTTGGTGGTCGCGCTGGTGGGCACGTTGGTGAGCACGCACCGGGCCCCGCCGTCACGCAGCAGGTACGCGCGCCGCTCGTCGGGCAGTCCCGCGTCGACCGGCAGGTACGCGGCCCCGGCGAGCAACGCGGCCAGGATGCCGACGATCTGCTCCGGCCCGCGCCGCATGACCAGCCCGACCAGGTCGCCGCGGCCGACCCCGCGCTCCCGCAGCCAGGTGGCCGCGCCCTGCGCGCGGTGGAGCAGTTCGCCGTAGCTCACGACGCCGCCCGTGGTGATCACCGCCGGCGCGTCGGGCCGCGCCGCGGCCTGGGCGACGACGCCCTCCCACAGCATCCGCGTGGGCTGCGGCGCCGCAGTGTCGTTGGTCTCTGCCCGCCGCCGCCGCTGCTCCTCGGGCCGCAGGTCGTGCGTGGTCCGCGTCCAGCCCTCCGCGTCGCCGAGCTGGTCCAGCAGTCCCTGGAGGCCGGCGACCAGGGCCGCCGCGAGCCCCTCCGGATACAGCCGGTCCACCGAGTCGACGTGCACGAGCAGTTCGCCCGCCCGCTCCGTCGCGAGGACGTTGAGGTGGGTCCGCGGGATCTGGCCGGCCGAGAACACCTCCCGGCCGAACAGCCCGATCGCGGAGCCGTCGACGCCGGACCGCTCGGACCCGAGGGCGGAGGTGAACGTGTACGGCGCCGGCGGGTACCCGGTGACGGGCCCGGCCGCCAGGCGCAGCGCGGCACCGAAGGCGTGCCCGTGTTCCGCGGCGGCGCGCATCGCCTGCCGCACCGGGGCGCAGCGCTGCGCGAACGTGGCCGCCGGGTCGATGGCGACCTCGACGGGCAGGAGCTCCGGGAAACCGCCGATCGCGTCGCGGGTCGGCGGCGGACTCACGGGGCCGCGCTCCACCGTCGTGGCGATCGTGAACCGCTCGCCGCCGCCCCAGTACGCCAGCACCTGGCCGTAGGCGGTCAGCAGCGCCGCGCTCGGCGTGATGCCCAGTCGGCGCGCGTGCGCCTTGAACTCGGCCCAGCGCCCGGCGGGCAGCCGTACCTCTCGCCGTGTGAACCGCGGCCGGGCCGCCGGGGGATCGGAGGCCGGCGGCAGGTCCGGCGCGGGCGCGAGGTCGTCGAGGCGCTCGCGCCAGAAGGCCAGGGAGCGCTGGACGGTGGCCTCGTCACGGGGGCGGTCCGGTTCCGCGACGTCGGCCTCCAGGGGTGCGTCGCCCGCCGCAGAGGACTCCGCGGAGCCCTCGTAGGCCCGCCACCATTCCCGGAAGAACGGGAACGCGCCGCCGGCGTCCGTGGCCGACCGGTCGTGGTTGACGTGCAGCACCATGCGGTCGTCGGCCAGCACGCTCACCTCGACGTGCACCGACGGCGCCCGGTCCGGCGGGGCGACCCGGTGCGAGGCGCGCTCCCGATGGGCGGCTCGCGCCTGGTCGCGTGTCCGGGCCGGCAGGTCCCGCAGGTCCCGGACCCGGACGTGCACCGGCACGTCGTCGCGCACCACCCGGCTCCCGTCGGAGGCGACCGTGGTGGAGAGCGTCGGATGCCGCGCCACCACGGTGCGCAGCGCCGCCTCCAGCCGCGCCACGTCCCAGTGCCCCTCGATCTCGTGGTAGACGTTGCCGGCGCCGCCCGGTTCGACCGGGCCGTAGCTGTTGAGGATCATGACCGACCTTTCGGAACTGACCTTTCGGATCACGCGGGGGCGGCCTGTCTGCGCCCGGCCCACCTGGTGGTCGGCACCGCCGCCAGGCCGGCTCCCAGCAGCAGGAGCCCCAGGATGATCCAGCCCGCCGTACCGACGGTCAGGCACAGCGCGGTGACCAGGGCCTGGGAGGCGAGCCGCCCGATCGCCGAGCCGTTGGAGAGCATCCCGAGGTACTCGCCCTGTGCCTCCGCCGGGGCGAGGCCGAAGCTCAGCTCGTAGATCGACGCGGCCGACCAGATCTCCCCGACGGTGTACACGACGATGGCGAGGGCGAGGGCGACTGTGGCCGGGACCGCCGGCAGGTGCCCCAGGAAGCCGATCAGCGCGAGCGAGAGCAGCAGCGCGAGCCCCGCTCTCACCATGACCCGGGCTGCCGACAGCGGCGTGTCCATCCCCCGCGACAGGCGTACCTGGAGGAGCACCACCAGGACGGTGTTGACCGGGACCACCAGCCCGACGACCCAGTGCGGTACCTGGGTGTGCAGCGAGATCCACAGCGGCAGGACCAGGGTGAGGACCGGGAACTGCTGCATCATCACCGCGTTGATCCCGACCAGCGCCAGGTACGGGCGGTCGGAGAAGACCTGCCACCGCTTGCCCTCGCCGGTGCCCTTGGTGCCCGGTACGTGCGGCATCCTGCGCATCATCAGCGCGCACAGGGCGAACGACAGGGCGTCGAAGGCGATCATCACCTGGTAGGCGAACGGGCTGTCCACGCTGATGGCGACCGCCGCCACCGGGCCGACCAGGGTGATGCCCAGGTTCATGGCCGTCCGCAGGCGGGAGCGGAGTTCGGCCGCCCGCTCGCCGCCGGCGGCGCGCACCAGCGGCCCGCGCGCGGAACTGCTCGCCGAGGCCGCCAGGAAGGCGAGGGTGATGACGGCCACGAACGAGACCAGCGAACGGGTGAGCAGCAGGCCCGCCGTCGCGAGCGCCTCCACCACCAGCGCCACGACGTAGGTCTCCCGGGCCCCGTGGCGGTCGGCGATGCGCCCCACGGGGACGCCCGCCAGCAAGCCGATCAGGCCGGAGACCGTGAGCCACAGCCCGATCTCGGCCGGGGCGAGGCCCACGCAGCGCACGAAGTAGAGCGAACTCGTGGTCAGGAACAGGCCGTTGCCGGCGGAGTTGATCAGCGTGGACCAGTAGAGGTCCCGCCCCGGGCCGCGCTCCGGAAGGACGGACGCGAGGGCCCGGCGCAGCGCGGCCCCGCTCGGCGTCGCCGTCCGGTTCACACCGGTTCCGCCGTTTGCAGGACCACGGACTCCGAGAACCACGCGGCCGCGGCGAGGGTCCGTTCCCGGACCTGCTCCTCGCTGTCGCCGACGACGATCACGGCCCCGGCCTTCACGTTCGACGCCGCGCTGAACTCGGGGATCCGCGAGCCGGGGCCGATGCTGATGACGGCCTCCACGCAGCCGGGCTGCTCCAGGAGCTCCGCCTCGTCGGGCACGTGCTGCGCCACGCCGGCCGGTGCTTTGAGGTGCACCCAGCCGACCTGCTCCGTGCTGGGTGCGGCCGGCGTGCCCGCGGGCAGGCCCAGCGCCGCCCGGGCCCACTCGTCGCACAGGTCGACGCCGAAGCGTCGCAGCACGATGTCCTGGATCGCGCCGCCGCCCAGGCGGCCGCCGCATTCGCTGAAGACGAGCGAGCCGTCCTTCTCGAAGGCCTCGGCGTGGAAGATCCCGTCCTCGTGGCCGAAGGCGTCGAGGGTCGCGGTCACCAGGGCCTCGGCCTTCGCGTAGAGGTCCGGGTTGTGTGCCGGGTCGAGCAGGATCGATCCGACCAGTCCGCCCGACTTGATGTCGATCACGTTCTGGAGGTAGCGCGACACCGACAGCGCCCGGACGACTCCGTCGCGGACGACCCCGTCGAGGTGGAGCTCCTCGCCCTCCATGAACTCCTCCACCAGCCAGGGGCCGCGGACGGGCGTCCGGTAGGTCTCGACGAGGGACGCCAGCTCCGCGGGGCCGGAGACGACGTGGGTGTCCTGCGAGCCGGCGCCGCTGAGCGGCTTCACCACGACCGGGTAGGACAGCTGCTCGCCGTCCAGGTCGGACAGCAGGTCCGGCACCAGCACCTGGGCCACGGGCAGGCCCGCCTCGCGGACGAGGCGCTTCTGGACGGACTTGTCCCGCAGGGCTATCGCGGTGGAGAGCTTCATGCCGACGGCTTTGCCGTGCTCGGCGAGCAGCGCCGCGGCGACGATCGGCCATTCGCCGATCGTGCAGACGAAGTCGAATTCGTCGAGTGCGATGCCGGCCCTGGCCAGGCCGGCCAGCACCTGCTCCACGTCGCCGTCGTCGGGCACGACCACGTGGGCCGCCTCCGGGGCGTGGGCCTTGGCCCGGCTCACGTGCCGGGGGCCGATCACGGACACCACGTCGGCACGGTGCTCTTCGAGCGCCCTGAACGCGGGGGTGTTCCAGCCGATCATCAGAACGCGGGGAGAAACAGTGGTGGACATTTGTGCACGCCTATCCATAGGTCGTCGACCGATCGCCCGCGCCACCGGCGGCAAGGGCGATCGGTTTGTTCGCCGGCGCGATCCTTCGCGGCGGGACGGCGAACACGGAATTCGCGAGGGAATGCGCCCCGGCACTGCGGCAGATCTTCGGCTTCGCGATGCCCGTCGCCGCCGTTTTCTCCAGCCAGGCGCTCCATTCGTGGGAATCTTCTATCAGTCTGCTGATGATCATGTCAATGAGTAAAGCGTCGCGGCACATTCCTTCCATCTGTCCCGAAAGCGGCTTTTGCGATGCCCCTCGGAGGGCGGCCACGCACACCGACAGTGAAAAAATCTTGAAGATCCCCGGCCGTGCACACCGGTGTCTACCGGGGCAGAAGGTGGTGAAACGGTCAGCCCAAAACGGCATCAAACGCCCGCGCGGCGCCGGCTCCCGACCACGGAGCGCCGCGTCGACCCTCGCCGTCCCCGCGATCTTGTGCTCTACTCTCTCCCCAGCGCAGCACGGGGCGGACCGGAGGTACACGCATCGAGCCCACCCCGGTTGGGCACAAGCCCATCTGACTGGGCATCGGTAGCGCGGGCGGACGCGCTGCGGACCGATTTCGAACCGGGGCCTCTCTTGCCCCGTCCAGCCGGGGGGCATCCAGGACAATTCCCCGCCGGCCATTTGGTGACGATCTAGAAGGGGTGGACTATGACTTCGGACGGGGGCGTCCCGAAGATGGCGGAGATCCCGGCCACGGAACGCGACGTGGCTGTCATCGGGATGGCCGTCCGAATGCCGGAGGCCGATGACCTCTCGCAGTTCCTGGCGAATCTCCGGGACGGGCGCGACAGCGTCCGCGAGTTGTCCGCCGAGCGCCGTAGCCGAACTTCCCTTTCGGTCGACGCGCGGTACCAAATCAACGGCTATATAGAGGACATCGACTCATTCGACGACCTGGTCTTCGGGATATCCCCGGGTGAGGCGCGGAACATGGCGCCGGAACACCGGCTGCTCCTGCAGAGCGCGTACCAGGCGGTGGAGAACGCCGGATACGATCCGACCTCGCTCGACGGCACCCGGACGTCGGTCTACGTCGGCGACACCCGGCTCGTCTACCAGCAGCTCGCCCGCCGGGTCGAGCCGACCATGGTGATGGGCACCCACGCCTCGGCCACCGCGGGCCGGATCGCCCGGTTCTTCGGGCTGCGCGGGCCGGCCGCCATGGTCGACTCCTCCTGTTCGTCGGCCCTGCTCGCCGTCCACCACGGGGTGAACGACCTGCTGCTCGGCGACGCGGACCTGGCCCTGGTGTGCGGCGTCAACCTGAACCTCCTCGGCGATCCGAAGGACGACGAGGACGAGTTGGACCTCGGCATCCGGTCCGCGGACGGCAAGACCCGCGCGTTCTCGGCCGACGCGGACGGCACCGGCTCGGGCGAGGCCGTCGTCAGCGTCATCCTCAAGCGGCTGGACCGGGCGCTGCGCGACGGGGACGTCGTCCACGCCGTCATCAAGGGCATCGCGGCCAACAACGTGGCGGGCCGGTCCGGCAGCCTCACCGCGCCGGACAGCTCGGCGCAGGCCGAGGTGATCGAGCGGGCGTGGGCGAAGGCCGCCGTCGACCCGACCACGATCTCCTACATCGAGGCGCACGGGACCGCCACGCGGCTCGGCGACCCGATCGAGATCGAGGCCATCGACCTGGCCTTCGGCCGCGTGACGGACCGCAAGCAGTTCTGCGCGCTCTCCTCGGTGAAGAGCAACATCGGGCACACCTGGAGCGCGTCGGGCCTGGCCGGCCTGGTCAAGGCGGTGCTCGCGCTGCGGACCCGGCAGCTCTTCCCCAGTCTCCACGCGCAGACGCTGAGCCCGTTGATCGACTTCGCGAACTCGGCGGTCACCGTGACCCGGGAACTGACGCCGTGGGAGCCGGCCGCCGGAGTCCGCCGGGCCGGTGTCAGCGCGTTCGGCGTCATGGGCACCAACGTGCACGCCGTCCTGGAGGAGGCACCCGTCCGCGACGAGCCGGCCCCCTCCCCGAACACCGGGAGCTGGATCCCCGTCTCGGCCAGGACCGCCACGGCTCTCGCGGCCAACATCGACGCCTTGCGGTCCTGGCTCGTCGAGCACCCGGACCTGCGCGTCGAGGACGTCCAGCGCACCCTGGTCGCGGGCCGCCGGCACTTTCCGTACCGGGCCTGCGTCACCGCGGCCGACACGGCCGGGCTCACCGCCGCGCTCGCCGCCCCCGCGCGGACGGGCCCGGAGGAGAGCGCGGCGGTCACCGTCATCCTGGTCTCCGGACGGTGCACGGCGTCGGCCTCGCTGACCGCCTCGCTGCGCGCCGCGCACCCCGAGTTCGACCGGCTGTACGTCCTGGCCGAGCGGGCCGCCGGCGTCCACGCCGGGCATCCGAGGGTCGGTCGGTTCGCCTTCCAGTATGCGATGTACGGCCTGCTGGGCCACATCGGTGTGGAGTCCCGCCACGTCGTCGGGGAGGGCACCGGCAAGCTGGTGATCGACGCGAGTCTCGGCCGCGTCGAACTCGCCGAGGCGATCCGGCTGGCGGTGAACGCCGAGGACGCCGATGCCGGTGACCTGGACGCCCGCGTCGACCGCCTGCTCGCCGCGCTGGGGGACCAGCGGGTGCTGTTCGTCGAGGCCGGTCCCCTGTCGACGGTCTCCTCGGCGGTCGCGGGCCGCGGCGGCGCCGCACGTTCCGTCGTGGCGCTCACCGAAGGCCCCGACGCCTTCCCGAGCCTTCTGCGTGACATGTATCTGACAGGCGCCCGCTGGCGGTGGGCCGAGACCGCCGGCGACGGCCGCAGGATCGAGCTGCCCTCCTACCAGTTCGACCGCACCCGCTGCTGGCTGGACCCGGCCAACACGGTGGCGCCCACCCCGTTGACCGGGGACGAAATCACCACCGACCCGGCGCAGGCCCCTCAGCCCACCGATGTGCTCGGCTCGGTCCTGGCGGCGTGGCAGGGCGTGCTGGGCATCGAGACCATCGGTCCCGACGAGTCCTTCTTCAACCTCGGCGGCGACTCGATCGGCGCCACCCAGGTGCTCAACCGGCTCCAGACGGTGCACGGCGTGGAGCTCGACCCGTTCGCGATCTTCGATCACGAGACGCCGGCCGAACTCGCCGCCTACCTGGAGAAACTGACGGGCGTCACCACCTTCGGCACCACGACGCCCGCCGTCGAGAGCACGCCGGCGCACCTCGACACCGCGCCGACGGCGTCCGCGGCGCAGCCAGCGTCCGCGGAGCAGCCGGCCGTGCCGACGTCCGCGGAGCAGCTGACCATGTGGCTCGCGGCCGAGTTCGCGGGCGGCTCGGTGGCCTTCAACCTGATCCGCAGCTTCGAGCTGACCGGGACGGTCGACACCGAGGCGCTGCGGCGCGCCCTGGACGCGCTGGCCGCACGGCACGACGCGCTGCGGGCCGTCTTCTCCTACACGGGAGAGGAGCTGACCCAGCGGATCCTCCCGGCGGCCGGATTCACGGTCCCGCTCGACACACCGGAACCGGCGCCGGGCGCGGACGCGCACGGCACCGCGGACAGCGTCGCGCTGGCCAAGGCCTTCGCGGCCCGTCCGTTCGACCTCGCGAAGGGCCCCCTGCTACGGGCCCAGCTGGCGCCCATCGGCGCCGGCCGCCACCTGCTGACCCTCTGCACCCACCACGCCGTCGTCGACGGGTGGTCGCTGGGGCTGCTGGTCCGGGACCTGGGCGCGTACTACGCCTTCTTCGACCGGGGCACGCCCCTGGACCTGCCGGAGATCGGCATCGACTACAGCGAGCACTACCGCAGGCTCGCGCAGCAGGCCGGCGGCCGCCACGAGGACGCCGCCGCCTACTGGCTGGACCGGTTCCGGACCCCGGTGGCGGCCCTCGACCTGCCGGCCCCGCCCGCCTCGCAGGGCCTTCCCTCCTACCGCGGCGCCTACCGGCACTACGCGCTTCCCGTACCGCTGTGGCAGCGGCTGAAGTCGTTCTGCCGGACCACCGGGGTCACGGTGTTCACCGCGATGCTGAGCGCCGTCGCCGCCGCGCTCCACGGCCGCAGCCGGGACGGGGAGCTGGTCATCGGCACCCTGATCGCGGGCCGGAACAGCGAGTCGCTGGAGCAGCTGGTGGCGATGCTGATCCGGTCCCTGCCACTGCGGCTGAAGGTCGACGCCGACGGCAGCTTCGAGCAGTTGTCGGACACGGTCCGTGCCACGTTCGTCGACGCCCTGCGCAACAGCGACTACCCCTACGAGGAGCTGGTGGAGGAGCTGCAACAGCGCGGCCTGCTCCGGTCGTCGGGCCTGTTCGACGTCATCGTGGCGTTCCAGCAGTTCGGCGAGGACGGCGAGGCGTCGCCGAGCGCTCTCGCGGGCCCCGACCTCGCGGTCCGGCCGATCGAGGTGAACCTCGACACCCGGGACGTCCCGCTCAACATCATGCTGGCGGAGGAGGCGGGCACGGTGCGCTCGGCCATCCGCTACGACAGCGGCCGGTTCACCGCGGAGACGATCGACCGGCTGTGGGCGGACATCAGCGGCCTGCTCGACCGGGCGCTCGACGACCCCTCGGCCCCGATGCGCCTCGCCGCCGGCCCGGCCGACACCGACCCGGCCGACACTGACCCGGCCGACACTGACCCGGCCGACACTGACCCGGCCGACGCCGCGACGACCGACGCCACGACGGCCCAGCCGGCCGGTACTCCCGCCCCCGGCCCCGCTCCCGTCGGGGAACAGGACCCCTCCGAGGCCGTCACCCAGGCCCTCGCGGGAATCTGGTGCGAGGTGCTGGGCGTCTCCGACGTCACCCCGGACGACCGGTTCTTCGACACCGGCGGCAACTCCCTGCGGGCCATCAAGCTGCTGGCACGGATCCAGAGCCGACTGGGCGTCACCCTCGACCTGCCGACGTTCTTCGCCCGTCCCACGATCGCCGGCCTCGCCGAGGCCCTGACCGAGGCCCGGCGGCAGGTGGTCGCACCGATCCCGAGCCTGGGCGGCCCGGGGAGCTACGACGGCGCCCGCACGCAGGACCTGCTCATGGAGATCGACCACGGGAGCGCGCACCCCGGCGCCTTCCACCGCAACGACCTGCACGAACTGCGCGGCCCGGTCGACCCGGCACTGCTGCGGCGCGGCTTCGAGCTGCTGGTCGAGCGGCACGAGAGCATGCGCACGACCTGCGACCTCGTCGACGGGCGGACGGTGCAGACCGTGCACGCGCCGGGTGCCCTCCCCCTCAACTACCGCCTCCACGACCTGACCGGCAGCTCCCCGGAGCAGGTCCACGCGTTCGTGGTCGCCCGCAAGGACGAACCGTTCGAGACGGCGCGGGAACCGCTGGTGCGGGCCGACCTGATCCGCCTCGACGACGACACCCACCTGCTGCTCACCTCGATCCACCACGTGCTCGCCGACGGCTCGTCCGCGCGGGTGCTGTACCGCGACTGGCGCGAGCTGTACGAGGCCCTGGTGGCCGGGCGCGCCGCCGACCTGCCCGAACTCCCGATCCAGTACAAGGACGCCGCGGCCTGGCGCAACGGCCGGCTGACCGCCGAAGCCCGCACCGGGCACCGGGAGTTCTGGCGCCGGGAGCTGAGCGGGCTCGCCCACCCGGTCCGGGTGCCGGCCGATCTGCCGCGGCCCGACGTCAGCGCGCTCGACGGCGAGCGGCTGTACCTGCCGCTCCCGGCCGACCTCGCCGAGCGGTTCGGGGCGCTCGCCCGGCGGCACTCGGTCACCGAGTTCACCGTCGGCTGGTGCGCGGTCGCCCTGCTCCTCGCCACCACCGGGGTCACCGACTCCCTGGTCGGGACGTACTCCCTCGGCCGGGACCGCCAGGAGTTCGAGGACCAGATCGGCACCTTCATCGGCACCGTCCCGCTGCGCCTCACGGTGGCCGCGGACGACGAGGTGCCGGCGCTGCTCGCCCGCGCCCAGCAGACGATCCTCCGGGCGTTCGAGCACGACGAGTACCCGTACGGCGAGATCATGCGCGATCTGGGCTGGCAGCGGGGCCCCGAGCGCAGCCCGCTCTTCGACGTCGTGGTCAACCTGGACCAGATGGAGTCCGGCTGGGACGCGGCACCGGCCGCAGCGACCGTCGACTTCGTCCCCCGGGACATCCCCCGGCGGGCCAAGCAGGCCGATCTGCAGTTCGTCTTCCAGCGCCACGCGGACGGCCTGGTCCTGGCGATGAGCTACAACACGGAGATCTTCTCCCCGAACCGGGCGCACCTGATCCTGCGGCGCCTGCGGGCGGTGCTCGACGCCATGACCACCGCACGACCCATCAGCGACATCCTGACCCAGGAGGAATTCCCCCATGACCGGTCCGACGAGTAAGAACTTCCTGGCCGCCCTGGACCACGGGCGGGCGGCCACCGGCGAGAGGGCCGCGCACGGCGGCGTGGTGCGCGAGTTCGCGGAGGACGGCTCGTCGTGCCAGATCCGGTTCTCCCGGCTCTCGGCGGACGACGCCGACGCCGTGATCGAGGCGGAGAAGGCCCTCGCCAACGAGGGCGGGTACGAGCTGGAGTGGAAGCTCTACACCCACGACACCCCCTCCGACCTGGCCGAGCGCCTGGAGGCCGCCGGCTTCGTGGCCGACGACCTGGAGAAGGTCCTGGCCCTGCCGCTGGACGCGGCGACGATGGCCACCTTCGACACCACCGGCTTCGACGTCCGCCGCGTGGTAGACGAGGAGGGCCTCGCCGACTACGCCGAGATCGCCCGCGAGATCGGCCGTAGGAACGCCGACGCGGAGCGGCAACGGCTGTGGGCCTGCCTCCAGGAGACGCCGGACCTGATGAGCGTCCACGTGGCCTACGTGGGCTCGGAGCCCGTGGCCGGCGGGCGGGTGCACTACCCCGAGGGCAGCGGCTACGCCGAACTGGCCGGCGGACGCACGAAGACGACGCACCGGTTGCGCGGCCTGTTCACCGCGGTCGTGGGCTCCCGGCTGGCGGAGGTGTCCGCGCGGGGTCTCGACCTCGTCTTCACCGACGCCCTGCCCACCTCGGAGCCGATCCTCGCCAAGCGCGGGTTCCGGACCGTCGTCGGGACGCGGCCGTTCGTCCACACGCCGTCGTCCTGACCCACCGGGCAGCCGTCCTCGCCCCTGACCGCGGCCCCGATCGCGTGACGGCCGTCCGATCGGGGCCGCGCGGCCCGCGGCGATGACGTGATCCGCGTCGGCACCGGCCGGGTCGTCCACACCGCCGGTCCCCCGGATCGCCGGATCGCCCGAATTCCACGATGAGATCGCACGCCGCTTCCGGGCACGCGTGCGGGAGGAAGCTGTGAAGACAACGAACGAACGCGCCGGCACCCTGGTCGAGCTCTTCGCCGACTCGGTGCGGCGCCACGGGCGACGGCCGGCCGTCGGCGACGGCACGACGACGCTCACCTACGAGGAACTGGACCGCAGGTCGGACGCCGTGAGCGCCCTTCTGCGCGACCGCCGGGTCGAGGTCGAGGACCGGGTCGGGGTCTACCTGCCCCGCTCCGTCGACTTCGCCGTCGCCGTGCTGGGCGTGCTCAAGGCCGGCGCGGCGTACGTCGCGGTGGACCAGCGCTACCCCGACGCCCGGCGGGACCGGATGCTGACGGACAGCGGCGCGAAGGTCGTCCTCGGCGACCGGGCGTCGGCCGACTCGCTGACGGCGGTCCCCGCCGAGATCGTGCCGTTCGCCGACTGGTCCGGGTTCGACGGCCGGAGCGCGGGCGTGGCGCCGCTGCCGGAGAACGCGGCGAGCGTCCTGTTCACCTCCGGCTCCTCGGGCCTGCCGAAGGCGATCGTGCTGGAGCACCGCAACCTCGTGTCGTTCGCGACCAACCCCGGCCTGCCGCGGCTCCACCCCGAGGACCGGACGGGGCAGATCTCCAACGTCTCCTTCGACGCCTTCCACTTCGAGATGTGGAGCACCCTCGCGGCGGGTGCCCAGATGGTCGTCCTGCCGCCGGTACCGGACCTGCTCGCCGCGGGCTTCCGGCGGCGGATGGAGGAGTACGGCGTCTCGGCGATGCTCGTGCCCACCATGGTGGTCAACCACGTCGTGCGGGAGGACCGGGACGCGTTCGCGTCGCTGCGGGTGCTCTGCGCCGGCGGTGACGTCCTCCAGCCCTCCGCGTGCCGGGAACTGCTGGCGGGCCGTTTCCAGGGGCGGCTCTACAACCTGTACGGGCCGGCCGAGATCACCACGGCCTGCACCGCCCACCGGGTGACCGAGCCGGACGCGCGATCCGGCGCGGTGCCGATCGGGACCGCGCTCGCCGGCGTGACGGTCCGGCTGCTCGACGCGGACCTGCGGGAGGTCCCCGCGGGCGAGCGCGGGGAGATCTTCGTCGGCGGCCCGGGCCTGGCCCGCGGCTACCTCGGCCGCGCGGACCTCACCGCCGAGCGCTTCGTGACGGTCACCGTCGACGGCGCCCCGATGCCGATGTACCGCACCGGCGACCTGGCGCAGCTGCGCGCGGACGGGGCGCTGCTGTTCGTCGGCCGCGCCGACGACCAGGTGAAGATCCACGGCTACCGGGTGGAGCCCGGCGAGGTCGAGCAGTCGCTCCGCAACCACCCCGAGGTGCGCGACGCCGTCGTGCTCGCCGACGGCGAGGGCGACGACCGCCGGCTGGTCGCCTTCGTCGTGCTCGGCGAGGAGCTGGGCACCGGGGAGCCGGGCATCGGGGAGCTGCGGGCCCGGTTGGAGCGGGACCTTCCCGGCCACATGGTGCCGAGCGCCTTCGTCGTCCGCAGCGACATACCGTTCACCCAGCACGGCAAGCGCGACAGCGCGGCCCTGCGGGCGGCCCTGGCCGAGCACGACGCCCGCGCCGAGGGCTTCGCGGAACCGCTGGGCGAGAGCGAACGCTATGTGGCCGCCCTCTGGGAGGACCTGCTCGGTGTCGAACGCGTCGGCCGCGACCAGGACTTCTTCGCCCTGGGCGGGCATTCCATGCTCGCCTTCCGGATGAGCCACCGGATCAACCGCGAACTCGGCACCCGGCTCCCCTTCCCGGTCGTGCTCGACCACACCACGGTGCGGGGCCTGGCCGAACAGCTCGACCTGGTACGGACGCCGGCGGCGGGCGCGTGAGCACGGCAGCCGACCTCCACCCCGTCCTGGCGGGCACGGCCCTTCCCGATCCGTACGTCCACGGCGAGCGGATCGAACTCGTGGTCGCCCACCACGCCCGGCTCCGTCCCGACGCCGTCGCGGTCCGGCAGGGCGAGGAGACGATCAGCTACGGCGCGCTCGTCGAACGGGCCGAGGCCGTCGCCGCGGAGCTGCGCGGCCGGGGCGTACCCGTCCGCGCCCAGGTGGCGGTGGCGATGGACCGCTCGATCGACCTGGTGGCCACCCTGCTGGGGGTCCTGCGGGCCGGCGCCGCCTACGTGGCCGTCGACCCGGGGTGGCCCCGGATCCGGATCGCGGACGCCGTGCGCGGATCGGGCACCTGCCTGCTCGTCACCGACGACGGCGGTCTCGCCGAGGCGGTGGGTGCCGAGACCGGCGTCCGCGCGGTCACCCCGGGCGAGCTGTTCGCCGGTGACCCCGCCGCCGCGCCTCCCGCGGAGACCGACGGCACCCGGACCGCGAGCGTCTTCTACACCTCGGGCTCCACCGGCCGGCCCAAGGGCGCGCTGTCACCGCACCGGGGCACCCTGCGGACGGTCGTCGGCTGTCCCGCGATCCCGGTCGGCGCCGACACGGTGTTCCTCCAGGCGTCACCGCTGCCGTGGGACGCGTTCTCGCTGGAGCTGTGGGCGCCGCTGCTCAACGGCGGCCGCAGTGTGCTGCTGGACGGCGGTGCCACCGCCCTGGACGCGGAGCTGCTGAAGGCCGCCGTCCGCCGTGGCGTCAACAGCGTCTGGCTGACGAGTTCGCTGTTCGCCGCCCTGGCCGAGGACCGGCTCGACGTCTTCACGGGACTGCGGCTGGTACTGACCGGCGGCGAGCGGGTGCCGGTGGCCGCCGCACGACAGGTCCTCGCCGGCCATCCGGGTCTGCACCTGGTCAACGGCTACGGCCCGGCGGAGTCGACGATCTTCGCCACCCACCACGTCGTCCGGCCGGCCGACGTGGCCGAGGGCAGCACCGACGTTCCCATCGGCACGGCCCTGCCCAGGACCGTGGTGCGGCTCCTGGACCCGGACGGCCGCCCCGGCCCCGCCGCGGGCGAGTACGAGGGCGAGATCGCGGTCGGCGGCGACGGCGTCGCCCTCGGCTACGCCGGCGACCCGGAGGAGACCCGACGGCGCTTCTTCGACATCGACGGCGAACGCCACTACCGCACCGGTGACCTCGCCCGCCGGGACGCCGACGGGCTGCTCCACTACCGAGGACGCCTCGACGACCAGATCAAGGTCCGCGGGATCCGCGTCGAGCCCGGCGAGGTGGCGGCCGTCCTGGAGACGCACCCGTCGGTCACGACGGCGTGTGCCGTGGTGGTCGACACCCCGCCGGCCCACCGTCGGCACCTGGTGGCCGCCTACACCACCGCCGACCGGCGCCCCCTGGACCCGCCGGAACTCAGGGCCTTCGCGGCGGCCCGGCTGCTGGACGCGATGGTTCCCACGCTCCTCCACCACGTCGACCGGATGCCCCGCAACGCCAACGGCAAGACCGACCGCCGGGCGGTGGCCGCGCTGCTCCGGGAGCACCTCGCCGCCGCCGACGCCCGCCCGACCGACGCCCGCCCGACCGACGCCCGCGCGACCGACGCCCGTGCGGGCGAGGCGCCCGGCGGTCCGCTGGCCGAGGCGCGCGCACTCCTGGGCTCGGCCGCGCTGGCCGCGACCGACGACCTCCTCGAAGCCGGGGCGAACTCCCTGGACGTCATCCGGCTGGCGGCCCGTCTGGGCCGGCGACTCGACGCCCGGTTGACGGCCGCCGACGTCTACCGGCTGCGTTCGGTCGAGGCGATCACCGCCCACTGCGCCGGCGCGGCGCGGGCCGACGAGCTGCCGGAAGCAGTCGACGAAACGGGCGACGAAGCGAGCGACGGCCCGCTCTCCCACGCCCAACGACGTTTCTGGCTCGCCGAGATGGCATCGCCGGGAGCGGCGGACAACACCGTCGTGCCGGCCTACCTGCTGTCCGGGCCGCTCCGGCCGGACGTCCTCGCCGAGGCCCTCGCCGAGTGCGTGCGCTCGCACGCGGCGCTGCGGACCGTCTACCTGTGGGGCGACGAGGGAGCCGTGCAGCGCGTCCTGCCGGCCGAGCGGGCCGACAGCGCCCTGGAACTGGTCGAGCTGCCGCCCGACGCCGCCGGACGTGAGCCGCGGGAACTCGCCGAGGCCCTCGTCGCCGACTGGTGGGACCGGCCGTTCGCGCTGGACTCGGAGATCCCGGTGCGGTTCCGGCTCGCCCGCATCGACGACGAACGGCACCTGCTCTGCGTCCAGGTGCACCACATCGCCTTCGACGGCAGTTCGGAGCACGCCTTCGTGGCCGACCTGCGGACCGCCTACGAAGCCCTCCGCGCCGGACGACCCGTCCGCCCGCAGGAGGGAAGGCCGAGCTACCGGCGCTACGCCGCCTGGGAGGCGAGCCGGCTCGCCGACTGGGCCGACCGGGACCTCCCCTACTGGTCCGACCAGCTGCGGCCGGCCCCCGAGCCGTTCCTGCCGGCGCCCACCGGCGGTGGCGAGGCCACCCGACGGGAACTGGTCACCCGCGTCGACGCCGACACGGTGACGGCGCTGGCGGCGGCCTGCGCGGGTCTGGGCGGTCCGGTCCTGAGCGGACTCATGGCCGCCGCCGGGCTCGCCCTGGCCCGCACCTTCGGGGCCGCCGACGACCAGGCGCTCGGCACCGTGACGGCCGGCCGGTCCGGCCCCGTCCCGGAGTCGACCGTCGGCTACTTCGTCAATCCGTTCGCCGTCCGCCTGGCGGCGAAGCCGGACGAGGACGCGGGCACCGTCCTCGCCCGCGCGGTGCGGCTGGTCGTGGACGGCCTCGACCACGCGCGCACACCGTTCGACGAGGTGGTGGGCAGGCTGGCACCCGCCCGAGGGCGCCATCCGTTCTTCCAGACCTTCGTCGTCCTCCAACTGCCGCCGCCGAGCGGCACCCTGGGCCCCGGTGTCGAGCTGACACCCCTCCGGGTCCGGCCGCCGCGCACCGCGCTGGAGCTCGTCATCGAGGCGATCCCCGGCACCGACGGCTCCTGGACGGTCGTCACCCAGTGGCGGGAGGACGGCATCGGTGCCGACACCGCCGCCCGGCTGGAGGCCGAGCTGCGGCGCTGCCTGGCCGAGACGGCGGGCCGGGCATGACCACCGACACCCGGCCCGGCACCGGGCGATGGCTGCGCAGGTTCCACCCGGCACCGGGGCCTGCGGCCCCGCGCCTGGTGATGCTGCCGCACGCCGGCGGCTCCGCCAGCTTCTACTTCCCGTTCTCGCGGGCGCTGTCCGGCGACGTGGACGTGCTGGTGACGCAGTACCCGGGCCGGCAGGAACGCCACGGGGAGCCGTCGATCACCGACATCCGGGAGCTGGCGGCGGCGGTGCTCGCCGCGCTGACGGCGGACGGACCCGGCGACGCGCCGCTCGCGCTGTTCGGACACAGCATGGGCGCCCTCGTCGCGTACGAGCTGGCCGGGCTCCTCGAGGAACGCGGTGTGCCGCTCGCGCGGCTGTTCGTCTCCGGGTGCCGTGGCGCGGCCGTGCCCGACGACGATCCGCGGTGGCTGCGCGCCCACGACGACGACGCCCTGCTCGCCGAGCTGGCGGCGATGGGGGGAACCGACGCCGAACTGCTCGACCACCCGGACATCCGGCAGCTGGTCCTGCCGCCGCTGCGCGCCGACCTCCACGCCGTGCGGACGTACCGCCACCGGCCCCGGCGGCCCCTGCGCGTCCCGGTGACCGCCCTGACCGGCGACGCCGACCCCCGGGTGCGGCCGGACACCGCCCGGGCCTGGTCCGAGCTCACCCTCGGACCGTGCGACCTGCGGACCTTCCCCGGAGACCACTTCTACCTCGTCGCGCCGGGGACGTTCGACGAGGTGGCCGGGCTCCTGCGCGACCGGTTGACCGGACCGGGTCCATCCACCACTCACACCCCTCACGGTGAGGAAGAAACCGCATGATCACCCATTGGTGGCTCCATCAGATGCCCCCGGTCTCCGGCGTTCTCAGGGCGGTCCTCTACACGGGGCTGCTCGCCCTCTGTCTGACCCAGCCGCCCACGCCGATGTTCGCGCCGAAGATCATCGCGAGTACCGAGCCGGCCTTCTACACCCCCGTCCTCGCGCTGCGCGCCCTGGGCATCCGCTGGGTCCGCCCGGCGGTGCTCGTGGTGGTCAGGAACCTGACCGTCGCCGCCTGGATCGCCGCGGCGGCGGGCCTGCTGCAACCGGCCACCGGGATCCTCACCTTCCTGGGCTTCGCGTTCCTGCACGCGGTGAACGCCGGCGCGCTGGGGGCCAACCACTCCAGCCACGCGGCCCTCTACACCCTGTTCGCCATGTGCTTCTCCGTGTCCTACGACTTCTCGCTCGACGGGCTGCTCGCCGAGCACACCGCCTGGCCCCCGCTGCTGGCCCGCGACTCCGTACTCACCTCGGGATTCGCGCCGACCCTGCTGCTGGTGGCGCTCGCCTACACCCTCTTCGCCGCGGGCGTCGCGAAGCTGCGCTTCGGCCGGCGGGGCTGGTTCGACGGCACGGCGCTGAACTTCTACCTCCGGATCTCGAAGCCGGCGGCACGCTGGCAGTGGCTGTCGACCCTGATGATCTCCAAGCCGTGGATGTGCCGGCTGGCCGCCTGGGGCACCCTGGTCGTCGAACTCGGCGCGGTGGGGGCCGTCTTCGACTGGCAGCTGCGCATGCCCATGGTCCTGGCGTGGATCGCCATGCACGTCGTCATCCTCTGGGTCATGTTCCCGGCCTACTACATCCAGATGTGGTGCTACCTGCTGCTGTTCGACTGGCCCTGGCTGATCGGGCAGGTCACCGGCGACCGCCCGGCGACGCACGCCTTCACCTCCGAGGGGACGGCCGCCACGGCCCTGGCCGTCGTGGGCTGCGCCGTGTCCGCCGCGCTCCTGTACGTACTGGTCGCGAGCTCGGAGCAATGGCCGTTCACCAGTGTGCCGATGTACTCCAACGGCACCGCCGAAGCGGACCTGATACCCCTGCCGGCCCGTGCCGAACTCCACGCGCGCGCCACCCTGGCGGCCCGCGGCCGGCACACCGCCTGGGGCCGCGCCTGGGTCGACGAGGAGTACCTGGAGGACATCTGGGTCCGTCCGGCGGACCCCGACGCCGAGCCGCGGCGCATGTTCCACCTGCTGATGGAGGAGGGCACCACGACCTTCGTCCGCTGGTCGCAGTACGCCAAGGTGGTCCGCGAACTCGCCATCGAGGACGTCCTCGCGAAGCCGCCGAACAGCCCCGAGCACACCGAGGACCGGCTCTACCCGGCCACCGCGTTCCTGCGGCAGGTCACCCCGCTGTTCCGCGCGGCGCTGCCGACGTGGGAGCGGTACGAGGCACTGGAGCTGGTGTGCCGCACCGGTTGCGGTGGCGTCCTGATCGGCCGCGCCGAACTGGCCGAGTCCCGAGTCACGAGGTGAACCCGATGACCGCACCCCAGAACACCACCGAGATCACGCCCGCCCCCGCCGCGGAGTGGTACCCGCTGTCGTCGGCACAGCTGACGATGTGGCTGGCCGTCCAGTCCGGCGACGCCCACGCCGCGTACACCGTCCCCGCCGTCTACCGGCTGGACGGCGAGCTGGACGTCGAGGCGCTCAAGGACGCCTTCACCGGGCTGCTGCGGCGCCACGAGGCGCTGCGCACCGTGTTCGGCAGCGTGGACGGCGTGCCCCGGCAGCGGCCGGCCGCCGACGCCGAGCTGGACTGGACGTACCGGGTGGCCGCCGAGGGCACCGACCGGCTGGTCGACCACTTCGTGTCGCGCCCGTTCGACCTGGCCGCCGGGCGCCTGCTGCACGTGATGCTGGTGCGGGAGGCGGCCGACCGACACGTCCTGGTCCTCTCCGCGCACCACATCGCGGTCGACGGATGGTCGTTGACCGTGCTCCTCGACCAGGCGCTGGACGCCTACCGCAGGGGCGTGCGCGGCGCCCCCCGGGAGGACGCGGACGAAGCCCGCCTCCAGTACAAGGACTACGCGCTCTGGCAGCGGAACCTGCTCGACAGCGGCGCCCTGGACGCCTCCCGGGAGTACTGGCGGCAGCGCTTCCAGGAGCCGGTGGAGCCGCTGGACCTGCCCTCCGACCGTCCCCGCCCGGCGGTGCGCAGCCACCTCGGCGCGAACGCCACCCGCGTCCTGCGGCCGGAGACGGCGGCCGCCGTCAAGGACCTGTGCCGGCGGGAGCGGACCACGACGTTCGCCGCGCTCAGCGCCGCGCTGCGGGTGCTGGTGTTCCGCTACAGCGGGAAGCGGGACATCGCCCTGGGCACCTCGGCCGTCAACCGGCCGCTGCCCGAGCTGTTCGACCAGGTCGGCTGCTACATCAACAGCGTGGCGCTGCGGGACCCGGTGCCGGTCGGCGGCAGCTTCCGCGAGCTGCTGCGCAGCGGCCACCAGGCCGTGCGCGGCGCCCTCGGCCACGCCGAGTACCCCTTCGACCGGGTGGTCCGTGACGCGGGCGCCGACACCGAAGCGGGGCGGGGCGCGCTCTTCGACATCATGATCATGTCCGACGAGGGGTTCGGCGAGCCCAGCGAACAGCTGCCCGACCTCGCCGTGCACCCGGTCCGCGTCGGCAACGGCCACAGCAAGATGGACCTGACGCTGTTCTTCGCGCAGACGCCCGAGGGGCTGCTCGCCAGCGTGGAGTACGCCGTCGACCTGTTCGACGCCGACCGCGTCGAACGGCTGCTGCGCCACTTCGAGGTCCTGCTGGCGGACGCGGTGGCCAGGCCGGACGAGCCGGTGGAGGACCTCGAACTGCTCGACCCCGCCGAGCGCGAGCTGGTGACCCACGGCTTCAACCGCACGGACGCACCGTACGACCTCGACACCACCGTCGTGCGGCTGTTCGAGGAGCAGGTCCGGCGCACCCCGGACTCCGTCGCGGTCGTCGACGAGCGGCGGTCCTGGACGTTCGCCGAGCTCAACGCGAGGGCCAACCGGCTGGCGTGGACGCTGCGCGACGAGTACGGCGTGGCCGCGGGCTCCCTGGTGGCGCTGCGGCTGGCCCGGTCCGTCGACCTGACGGCGGCGGTCCTCGGCGTCCTGAAGGCGGGCGGCGCGTACCTGCCGCTGAGCCTGACCGACCCCGACGACCGGGTCCGCGACGTCCTGGACGACAGCGGGTGCGCCCTGGTGCTGCGGCTCGGGGACGGCCCGGACCCGGCACTCGCCGGCCGGCCGGTGCTGGACCCGGCCGGGCCGCTGTCGGAGCGCACCGACGACCCGCCGCCCGCCGCCGGACCGGACGACCTCGCCTACTGCATCTACACCTCCGGGTCCACCGGGCGCCCCAAGGGCGCCCTGGTCGAGCACCGCTCCGTGGTCAACCGGCTGCACTGGATGGTCGAGGACCTGGGCCTCGGCCGGGACGACGTCATCCTGCAGAAGACGCCGTACACCTTCGACGTCTCCGTCTGGGAACTGCTGCTGCCCGGGATCATCGGCGCCCGCCAGGTCATGCTCCCGCCGGGCGGAGAGTCCGACCCCGAGCTGATCCGCTCGACCGTCCGCCGCCACGCCGTGACCGTGGTGCACTTCGTCCCGTCCATGCTCAGCCAGTACCTGAAGACCTGCCAGGACGGTCTGCGGGCCGTGCGGTTCTGCGTCTGCAGCGGAGAGGAACTCGACGCCGGTCTCGCGCGGAGCTTCTTCGCCGCCGTCGGCGACGACGGCGCGCGGCTGGTCAACTACTACGGCCCGACCGAGGCCGCCGTGGACGTCACCACCCTGCACGTGGAACGCGACCGGCCGGTGACCCTCGGCCGTCCGGCGCCCAACAACCGCCTCTACGTCCTCGACGACCGCGGCCGCCCGTGCCCGGTCGGCGTCACCGGCGAACTCTGCATCGGCGGCGTCCAGGTGGCCCGCGGCTACCTGAACCGCCCGGAGCTGACGGCGGAGCGGTTCGTCACGGACCCGTTCGGCAGCGACCCGTACGGCAGCGACCCGTTGGGCAGCGGCCCGTCGGGCAGCGGCCGGATGTACCGCACCGGCGACCTGGCCTGCTGGTCGCCCGACGGACAGCTGCGCTACCTGGGGCGACGCGACAGCCAGGTCAAGATCCGCGGCCAGCGCGTCGAACTGGGCGAGATCGAACAGGCCCTGCGGGACGAACCCGGGATCGAGCGCGCCGTGGTCCTCCCGCGCGCCGCAGGCGGGAAGACCGGACTCCTCCGCGCCTACCTGGAGTCCACCGCTTCGGCCCCCTCCCACGAGGCCCTGCGGGCGGCGCTGCTGCGCCGGCTGCCGGCCCACATGGTGCCCTCCCACTTCCTGCGCGTCCCCACCCTGCCGCTCACCGCCAACGGCAAGGTCGACCGCCGGGCGCTGTCCCGGCTCGGGGACGGGCAGGCGGCGACCGCCGAGCGGGTGGCCGCCGCCACCGCGACCGAGCAGGCGGTGGCCGCGATCTGGTCCGCCCTGCTCGGCGGCGACGCCCCGGGCAGCACGGACGACTTCTTCGTGATCGGGGGCCACTCCCTGCTGGCCCTGCAACTGGCCAGCAGGGTCAACGAGCACTTCGGCCTCGACCTGCCGTCGGCCGCCTACTTCGCCCACCGCACCGTCGCGGCCCAGGCCCGCCTGGTGGACGAGACGGCCCCGCGCGCCCACACCGGGATGCCGGTGGTCCCGCGCACCGACGGCCACCCGCTGTCCTTCGCGCAGGAGCGGATGTGGTTCCTGTCCCAGCTCGACACCGACAGCACCGCCTACCACATCCGTACACTGGCGACCTTCCGCGGCCCGCTGGACGTCCCCGCGCTGCGCCTCGCCCTGGCGGACCTCCTCGCCCGGCACGAGTCGCTCCGCGTCACCTACGACGCGGCCGGCGGCACACCGACCCAGCGGGTCCGGGACGGACTGCCCCTGGTCTGCGCCGAACACGACCTGACCGCGTGCGATCCGGCCGAGCGGGAGGACGCCGTCGCACGCCTGGTCCAGGCCGACGACCTCGTGCCCTTCCGGCTCACCGAGGAGGCGCCGGTCCGGTTCGCCGTGTTCCGGACGGGCCCGGCCGAGCACCGGCTCCTGGTCACGCTCCACCACATCGCGGGTGACGGCTGGTCCATGCGGCTGCTGATGCGCGACATCGCGGCCCTGTACACCCGCCGGACGGATCCCTCCCGGCCGCCGCTGGCGCCGTCGCGGCTCCAGTACATCGACTACGCCGCGGCCGTCCGGGAACGGGTGGCGAGCGGGGCGGTCGAGCCCGACCTGCGCTACTGGCTCGCCAGGCTCGCGGACGCGCCGCAGCTCGAACTGCCGACGGACGTGCCGCAACCGCCGGGCGGCGGCCGGGCCGACAGCCGCGCCGACGGACGCCTCGCGCGGAGCGTGCCCGTGGAGACCGGCGCGGCCCTGCACAGGCTCGCGGCGCACACCTCGACGACCCCGTTCGAGATCGCCATGGCCGCGCTCAACCTGCTCCTGTCCCGCCTCGGCGGCCAGCCGGACGTGGTGGTCGGCTACCCGGTCGCCAACCGCGACGCCGTCGAGACGGAGAACATCGTCGGCCTGTTCCTCAACACGCTCGTGCTGCGGACCGACCTGTCCGGCAACCTGACCTTCCTCGACCTGCTCTCCCGGGTCAGCGCCGGACTCCACGAGGGGTACGCCCACGAGGCCGCGCCGTTCGAGCTGCTGGTCGAGCGGCTCAACCCGGTGCGGCGCCTCGACCGCAGTCCCGTGTTCGACGTGCTGCTCAACTACCTCGGCCGGCTCCACGAGGAAGCGGCGATCGACGGCCTGGAGACGTCGTTCGACGACACCCTCTGGGAACCCGAGGCCAAGCTGCCGTTCACGTTCTACGTCTCGGAGCGGGACGACGCCGCCCTGCACATCGAACTCGTCTACCGCACCGAGTCCTGCTCGGCGGCCCGGGCGCAGGCCATGCTGGGGCAGTTCAGCGCCCTGCTCACCCAGGTCGTCGCCGCACCGCACCGCCCGCTGGACGCGTACTCCCTGGTCCTGCCCGGTGACGCCCACTCCGGCGCGGCCCTGGCGACGCCGATCGAGGCGCCCGCCCAACCACCGGTGACCGAACTGATCGCGGCCCGGGCCGCGATCGCACCGGACGCCACGGCGGTCAGCCAGGGCGGCTCCTCCCTGACCTACCGGCAGCTGGTCGACCGCGCCGAGAAACTCGCCCGGCAGCTGGTCGCGGCGGGGTGCGAGCCGGGACAGGTCGTCGCGGTGACGGGGCCGCGCAGCCCGGGGTTCGTCGTGGCGATGCTGGCGGTACTGCGCAGCGGCGCCGTCTTCTTCCCCGTCGACCCGGCCCTGCCCGCCGGGCGGCGCGCGCACCTCGTCGACGTCGGCGCTCCGGTGTTCCGCGTCCTCGTCGAGGACGCCGGCCGGGCGCGGCCCGCCGTCACCGACGGCAGCGACAGCAGCGACAGCCTGCCGCAGGCCACCGTGAACGCCGCCACCGGGCTGTCGCCGTCACCGGCCCGCGAGGTGCCACTCCCGCCGGTGGACCCCGACTCCCCCGCGTACCTGTTCTTCACCTCGGGAACCACGGGCACGCCCCGCGGGGTCCTGGGCCGGCACGCCTCGCTGACCCACTTCCTGCGCTGGCAGAGCCAGGAGTTCGGCGTGACGTCGCAGGACCGGTGCGCCCAGACGACCAGCTCCTCCTTCGACGTGATGCTCCGTGACACGCTCGTCGCCCTGGTCGGCGGCGGCACCACGGTGCTACCCGGACCCGAGGACCTGCTCGGCGGCAAGGCGGTGTTCTCCTGGCTGGCGCGGGAGCGGATCACGGTCCTGCACGCGGCACCGACGGTGCTCCAGTCCTGGCTGCTGGACGCACCGGCCGGGATCGTCCTGCGCGATCTGCGGCTGGCCTTCCTGGCCGGCGAACCGCTCAAGGCGGCACTCGTCGAGCGGCTGCGGGCGGTCCTCCCCGACTCCGCCGAGGTGGTGAACCTCTACGGTCCCACCGAGACGACGATGGCGAAGTTCGCCTACCGCGTCCCCCGGGACGCCGCGCTGCCGCAACTGCTGCCGGTGGGCTCGCCGCTGCCGCAGTGCCAGGCCGTCCTGATGCGCGACGGCGAGCTGTGCGGGGTGGGCGAGTTGGGGGAGATCCACATCCGCACGCCGTTCCGGACCTTCGGCTACTTCGGGAGTCCCGAGGCGAACGAGGCGGCCTTCCTGCCGAACCCGCAGCGCGCCGACGCCTCGGACCTGCTCTACCGGACCGGCGACCTGGGCCGGCTGCGGCCCGACGGGCTGCTGGAGGTCCGCGGCCGGATCGACGACCAGCTCAAGATCAACGGAGTCCGGCTGCACCCCGCCGAGATCGAGAGCGTCGCCCTGGCGCACCCGTCGGTGTCCGCGTGCGTCGTCGTGGCGCACCGCCGCGCCTCGGAGGAGTACCACCTGGTGGCGTACCCGGTCCCCCGCGCGGGCGCCGACGCCCACCGCCTGCCGTCGCAGCTGCGCTCGCACCTCGCCGAGCAGCTGCCGCCGGCCCTCGTCCCCGCCGAGTTCATCGTGATCGAGGCGATCCCGACGACGGCGAACGGCAAGCAGGACCGTGCCGCCCTGCCGCTCCCGCGCTTCCTGTCCGACCAGCCCGTCTCCGCCACGCCACCGCGCTCGGCGACCGAGGAGCGGATCCGCGCCATCTGGCAGGACGTCCTCGGCTGCCCGGTCGCCGGGGTCGACCAGGGCTTCTTCGAACTCGGGGGCTCCTCGCTGAAGGTGCTGCGCCTGCACGCGCTGCTGAACGAGCACTTCTCCGGCACGGTCCGGGTGGCGCAGCTGTTCACCCACGCGACCGTCGCCGGCCAGGCCGAACTGGTCGCCCCGCGCCAGGTCCGCCACGCCCGCCAGGACGAGAGCCTCCTCGGCGAAGGGGTCATCGTGCTGGATTTCTAGAGCCGGACAGGGCCCAGGGCCCCAGCCCCCCATGGGCATCCGGGATTCCCGGACCACGGAAGTTTCGAACAGCACCGGCACGGCCGGCGTGACGAAGGACGGACGATGACAGCGGTCGGCAACGGCTCCCCGTTGGTTGTACGGCATGTGAACGCACCCGACGGAGCCCTCGGCTGGGCCCGGCGCAACAGGGAGGAGCTGAGGGCGGCCGTCACCGAGCACGGCGCCGTGCTGGTGCGGGGCCTCGAACTGGGCGACCCGGAGACCTTCGCCGAGGTCGCCAGAGCGCTCGCCGACGAGCTGATGCCGGAGCGGGAGGGCTTCGCCCACCGCGACGAGTCCCCCGGGCCGGTCTACTCCTCCGCGAGCTGGGACGACGACCAGACCATGTGCATGCACCACGAGCTGAGCTACGCCCGCGAGTTCCCCGCCGTACTCGTCCTGGGCTGCCTGACCGCCCCGGAGCAGGGCGGCTGCACCGCGGTGGCCGATTCCGGCGCCGTGGTCGACGCGCTCCCCGCCGCGGTGGTGGACCGGCTGGAGACCGAGGGCTGGCTGCTCACCCGCACCTACGGCGGCACGGTCGGGCTGCCGTGGACGGAGGCCTTCGGCACCTCCTCCCGGGAGGAGGTGGAACAGTACTGCCGCGAGGGCGGCATCGCGTACGAGTGGCGCGGCGACGAACTGCGCACGCGCCAGCGCCGCCCCGCCCTGATCAGGCACCCGCTCACGGGACGGCGGTCGTGGTTCAACCAGATCGCCTTCCTCTCCGAGTGGAGCCTCGATCCGGACGTCCGCGAGTACCTCGTCTCGGTGCTCGGGCCCGACGGGCTCGCCTTCAACACCGCGTGGGGGAACGGCGAACCCTTCACCGCCGACCTCATCCAGGTGATCAACGAGGCCTACGTGCGCGCGACCCGCCGCGAACCCTGGCAGACGGGCGACCTGCTGGTGGTGGACAACATCCGGATGGCACACAACCGGGAGGCCTTCGAGGGCGACCGACGGATCCTGCTGGCCCTCGCCGACCCGGTCCGCGCCCGGATCCCCGAGACCGCGCCCGGCATCTGACCACGAGCGCTCTCCGGAGCGACACAGAGGCCCCGCCGGAACGTATCCGGCGGGGCCTGCCGGCTCAGGCCAGGAGCAGGAGCAACTTCCCTCCCACCCATGCCCGTTGCTGATCGGGGGCGACCGTCAGCCGGTAGTCCTCCCGGTCGGGCTTTCCCGCGGCCTCGTACGCGGCCAGGGCGGTTTCCACCGTGTCGAGAATTCGCCGGGGTCCGGCCTGTCGGGCGATTCCGCCCCGTAGCTCGGCCCATGACCCGTCGGGCTGCCAGATGTGCACAGCGGTGATCACGCCGCTGTCGCCATACGTGAATCGTTGCATGGCACCGGGAACGGCAAGGCTGAGAAGGAAGTGGACTCCGTCGTCGGTGAAGACGGTGGGTTCCAGAGAGCACGGCCGGGACGTGCAGGTGTCCGGCAGGGGCGGGGGTACGGATGTCGCGGGGCTGTCGGTGAGTTCCCGCACCGGCATGAAGAACGCGGGGTCCGGCAGGAACTCTCCGGCGGCTTTTCCGCCTTCCTCGACCACCAGCCGTACGACGCCCCCGCCGACCGGGCACACGATGATCCCGCCGGGGTTCATCTGGGCCGGCCATGCCGGGGGGATGCTGGAGAAGCCGCACGTTGCGATGATCCGGTCGTGCGGCCCTCCGTCGGGGTGGCCGGCTCGTCCGTCGCCGGAAAGGACCGTGGGACGGTATCCGGCGCGGTTGAGCCGCTGTTCCGCGGCACGGGCCAGATCCGGGTCGACTTCGATCGTGGTCACGTTCTCGTCGCCGACGCGGTGACTCAGAAGCGCGGCGTTGTACCCGGTGCCGGTGGCCACTTCGAGGACCCTGTCACCGTCGGCCACGTCCAGGGCTTCGAGCATCAACGCCATGAGGGTGGGCAGCGTGGAAGAACTCGTGGGAACGCCGTCCGCGCTGAACTGCGTCAACAGGCTGTCGTCCGTGTAGACCGTGTGCAGCCACCGGGCGTCGTCCGGTTCCAGGTGGACGGGGCCGTTGGGGGAACCCACGGCGAAGGCCCGGACGAATGCCTCACGCGGGACGGACGCGAACGCCTCGTGCCACCTGTCGGACCGAAGGGCCCCGGTGCTCCGGAGGTGGTCGGCCAACTTGAGACGGAGCCCGGCCGCCGACGACGGGACAGGGATCATTGGGGTACTCCTTCGAGAAGGCTCGCCAACGCGTGAGCGATCGGGTCGCGGAGGTCCGGAACGAAGCCGAACCGACCGTTGGGGTTGAGGTCCACGAAGAACCACGTCCCGTCGTCACCAACGATGAAGTCCAGTGCGGCGTAGCGGAGTCCGAAGACTGCCATCACGGAACGGATGCCGTCAGCGACCGTTTCGGGCACGGCGCACACCTTGTACGTCAGGTTGTGGGTTGGTTACGCGGCGGGCTCGACGTCCGCGCGCTCGAACGTCCTCTTCAGGTGCCGGCCGAACTCGCGGACGCGCGGTGCGCCCGAGGCGGTCTCGCTGATCCAGTGCGAGCCCGACCGGACCCAGTACGCGCGCGCCGCGGGGACATGGACCATCGACACCAGGTTGTGGAGCAGCTCGTCGTCGCCCATGACCGCAGACTGGTACTTCGCGCACAGCAGCGCGAGCATCCGGTTCGTGCGCAGCGCGTCCCATCGCTCGGTCTCGGACAGCTGCCCGAGCGTGGGGTGATCGGCGTAGCGTTCCGGGTGGGCTTCGCCGTCCCGCATGAGTTGCTGGTGCATGTCCGCGGCATCGAGGACGAGTTGGCGGTTTCGGTCCTGGTGGTCGACCGCCAGGCGGACAGCGTTGACTCCGGCGAGCAGTCCGGCGCCGAGCAGTACGGCGTGGGCGGTACGCATGGGTGTATCTCCTCGATGGGTTGGTCCTGCGGGCCCGCCCCGGCTCGGGCGGGATAGCAGGACCATCGCGTTCCTCGGTGAGGGTGGGTGGGGTCAGGAGCCCCGCCCCGGGCTGGAGTGGACACCCCACCCGGAGCGGGAGTCGGTGGAGCCGGTCCCCGGCCGTCCATGCTTGTCAGAACATCGGCGGGGACCGGCGTGCGCCCGGACAGCCCCGTCCGGAACGCGACCCGGCAGAGCTTGCCGGGAGTCTGGGAGTCACGCGGGTTCCTCGGCATCGTCGTCCTCGGGGTCGAGGATGACGCCCTGGTCGAGCAGACGCGCCAACCGGGCCTCGGCGGGCGTCGGACGTCCCACGTCAGGGACGGGGCAGTCCCACACCGGGCTGACCGTTCCGGCCTCGCGCAGGTAGACCACTCCCGCGTCCACGCCGCGTACGATCCCGAGCCGCCCGCCGGCCCGGGTGTCGCGTGCCACGGAACCCGGCGACGGACCGTGGATCAGCGCGTCACCCGTGAGCCGGGGCTCGTTGGCCTGCGCCCTGCGCTTGCGGGCCCTGTATTCGGCCCACGCGGCGCCCCGCAGCACCTTCTTCGCCATGCGGCCCCTCCCGAGAGTTGGTTGTCGTCGTGCCCCGCCCCGGCCGTCGGGGCCGTCTGATTCCCCTCACCGGGGCCGGGGTTGTGGTCCCTCCGTCATCCGACCCTCCCCGCGCGGTGGCGCGCGGTGGTCAGGGCCGCTTCGGCCCGCAACCGGTCGGACACGTCGGCGGCGCGAACCCCCGAGGGGTCCACGGGCCACGGTTCACCGCCGGCCGGCGGGCGCAGCAGCCACCGGCCGGCGTCGTCCAGGCCGTGGAACGAGCCGACCTTGTCGGCCGCGATGTCGTGCACCAGGTCGCCCACGGCCGGCGCCCACATGTGGGTGACGGTCGCGGGCTCCGCGGCCTCCTCGGCGGCGACAACGGCGACCCCGATGCGGAGAAGAACCGCGAGCCGCGCCGCCGTTTCGGGGGGCACCCCGCCGAGCTGGACCAGGAAGTCGGTCCGGCCCCGGACCGGGATCTCCATACCGAGCGAGGGCAGTACCAACCCGGCCGACTCGGTCGCCCCGACCAGGTCGGCGAGTGCGAGCAGCGCCGTCGCGTGCTCGGCGCTGCGCAAGTTGTCGAGCAGCGAGCGGGGTTCGGTCGTGGGCGCCGGCTCGGCCTGCGAGGGGGACGCGGGGGTACGTTCACGTGCCATGGGTGGCTCCGTTGCGTAGTGCTTTGACTACCGGGTGCGCCAACTGTGCTCTACGCTGGAGCAGTTAGCAACCAATCCCAGCTGGTTAGATTGGTAGGACGAATCTCTATGAACAAGCGCGACCTGGACCCTCATGGCGGCCCCGACGCCGAGTTCGGCGTACTTCTCCGCAAGTCACGCGAGGCGCGAGGCTGGACACAAGAACATCTTGCGGGGCTGGTTGGCTGCTCATCGGCCTACATCTCGGCCATCGAGAACGGGCGAAAGAAACCAAGTCGCCTGCTTGTAACCAAACTTGACCGCGTGTTTGAGTCCGGGGAAAAGTTCCTCGGGGAGTGGACCGGGCAGCGAGTCCTGTTCGAGGGCTTCACCGAGTACCTGAGCTACGAGGCGAAGGCTGTCGCAATGCGGCTGTTCGAGATCAACATCGTTCCGAGCCTGCTTCAAACCCCGGAGTACAGTCGAGCCTTCCAGGAGGCTCCCGTCCGGCGAGGGATGGCCACGCAGGAACAGGCCAATGAGCGAACCGAGAAGGTTCTACTGCGACAGCGGGCCCTCGACCGAGAGCCGGCACCGCTTGTGCATGCCGTGATAGACGAGGGAGCGCTGCGAAGGCCCATCGGCGGCCGGGACATCATGGTGGCGCAGCTCAGGTACCTGGAGGAGCTCGCTTCGCGCCCCCGCTACCTTGTCCAGGTCTGCCCTGCCTCGGCAGGTGAGAACCGGCCATTCGGGTACCCGATTACCTTGCTGACCATGACCAATCGCGCCATCGTGGGATACGGCGAGACAGAGCGGAGAGGCTTCCTCGAACGTGATCCGGCAACGCTGGCCGCGTGGACCAGTGAGTACGATCACCTCCAGGCGGAGGCGTTGCCGCGGGCGCCGAGCATCGAGTTCATCCGAGACGTGCGGAGAGGCTTTGAGCATGAATGATCTACGCAGTACTACGTGGTACCGAAGCTCGTACAGCACCCAAGGAGGGAACTGCGTCGAGGTCATCAGGGGTGTTCGCACCGTCCCCGTCAGGGACTCCAAGGACCCCGAGGGGCCGGCCCTGGCCTTCCCCGCCGGCGCATGGTCATCCTTCGTCGCCGCCGTCCGCTCCGGCGAGTTCGGCGACGTCTGACGCACGCGAAGCCACAGGGGCCCCACCGGAACGTATCCGGCGGGGCCCCTGTGGCTTCAGAAGCGACTCGGCCTCACCTAGTGGCGCATACCGAGAACGTTGAAAACGACTTCCTGAGCCAGCGAAACGAGTTCGTCCTGCGGGAGGACCGGGACTTCGTACTTCCCGGCCCGAACGTGTTCGACGAATTCAGGATCGAGGCGGAGGTGATAGCGCTTCAGGTAGTAGGGAAGATCCAGGCGCCAGATCCATGAGCCGTCGGAAAGCACCGACGAGCAGCCCTCGATGTACTGGTCCTGCGAGATGACATCCTGGCAGGCCTCCATGATGTCGAGCAGCTCGATGCCCCGTTCCAGATAGCCGATCAGTTCCGACTCGTCCGAATACGGCTCCGCACCCATGGCATCACGGATGCTCCCCTGGTACAGGTCGGGTTTGGCAGGGTCGAGCTCACTGTAGAAACCGACGCGACGCACCACAGCGATCACCCTCTCTGCCCCGACGGGCGGAGCCACATCCAGACGCCTTCATTGTCGATGACCGGAGTCTGGCCTCGCCCCAGCGCGGCAATCGTACCAACCCGGTCACTGGGCGCCAGAACGTAGACGCCGAGCTCGTTCGCGACCTGCTGCCCGACACCCGAGACTCCCGAGTGGCAGACCATGAGTCGACACGGCTGGCCCTCGACGTAAGCCGGATTGGACCTGACCGCCTCGACGAGCTGGCCACCGTTGGTCAGTTCCCCGTCGAGGGAGATGTAGCCGTCGCGAGTTCCATGGGCGACGATGTCGTGGATGCCCGTGTTGAGCACCTTGTTGTAGTTGTTGATCGTCCGCTGGTCGCTGCCGACCGCGGTGGCGGTCGGGCTGTGCCTCACGGCGTGCCCGCCGGGGGTGTAGTTGTCAATCGGACCGGCGGGCGTGGAGGCGTGTCCGCCGCCACTGCCCCCACCACCGCCACCACCGCCGCCGCCGGCGTCCATGGTTTCGGGAGCGGCGCCCGGCGCCTTGCCTCCGCCGCCGCCCGTGCCTGCCTCCGGGGCCGTGGGCTTGGACGGTGCCGGGGGCTTGACCGGTTCGGGCTTCGGGGGTGTGATGGTCGGCTTGTCCTTGCCGAACAGCCGCTTCACCCAGTTGATGACGCCGCCGGCCTCGTCGACCGCCGCCTTGGCGCCCTTGAACGCCCGCCAGCCCCACTTGGCGCCCTTGAAGATGGCGACGCCGTCGACGAAGAGCGACCCGATGTCGCCGATCCAGCGGCCCGCCTTGTAGGTCTTGGAGTTGGTGTCGGCGTTGAAGAGGTGGCCGATCGGCTTGTCGTCGACGGTGCCGGTGTGCCCGAGGTGGACTCCTGGGATGCCGGAGTAGCCGGTGTACCTGTTGAACAGCTCGTTGTCGCCGTTGATCACGTCGGCGGTGGAGTTCCAGCCGGCGGACAGGTGGTTGACGACGAACTGGAACGGCTGGCCGACGACCGAGTCGATGGTGCCCGCCATGACGGTGCCCGCCTGGTTGGCCTTCTTGTGGAGCCAGCTGAAGATGCTCAGGCCGCTCGGGTCGCTGAAGGTGACCGGGTTGTCGCCGGAGTAGGTGTAGCCGCCCATCTGGTTCGGGTCACCGAGCTGGAAGACCGGGTCGGGTGACAGGAAGCGGCCGATGGTGGCGTCGTACTGCCGGGCGCCGAGCAGGTTGAGTCCGCTGGTGGTGTCCAGCGGCTTCCCGAGGTAGCCGTGGTTGTCCGCCCACAGGGGCGGGGTCGTGCCGCGCGGGTTGCCGTACGGGTCGTAGGCGCGGCGGGTGACGGCCAGGGAGACGGAGTCCACCTGGAGCTGGGCGGTGCCCTGGGTGTTGGTCGGCTGGTAGGCGATCGCCCCGTTGCTGGAGCGGACGGTGGTGGTGCCGTCGGGTGCGGTGTAGTACCGCTGGCCGGTCACCGGGTGGGTCGGGGCGACGTTGTCGACGCTCAGCTGCTCGGCGCCGCCGAACAGGTAGAGCGTGTTGCTGCCCGGTCCGCCCTGGAGCAGCAGGCTGCCGTCCGCGCTGTACAGGTAGGTGGTGGTCTTGCCGTCGGTGGTGACGGCCTTGGTGCGGCCCTCCTCGTCGTACTCGATGGTCTGCGACGCGTTCTTGCTGCCCGTCGTCGCCCGGGACTTGACGTTGCCCGCGGGGTCGTACTGCGGGGTCTGGGTGAAGGTGCCGGTGGTGGGGTTGGCGGTGGTGATGGCGCTGACCGCGCTCGGCGTGGCCGCGGCGGTGGTGCCGTTGCCGGGGAACACCGAGGTCTGGGTGGTGTTCTTCGCCGCGTTGCCGCTCACGTCGTGGGCGACCTGCTGGGTGCGGTCACCGAGCCGGTTGTACTGCCAGTCCTGCCAGTACGGTGCCGGGCCGCCGACGGTCGCGGCGGTCGGGTTGGCGGTGGCGCACCCGCCGAGCTGGCCGGCCGTCACACCGGTGAGGCCCTTGGTGTCGGTCCACGCCGTGGCCAGCCGGCCCTGGGCGTCGTACCGGTAGCACTGGGTGTCGGTGGCCCGGTCGGTGCCGCCCGAGGACTGCACCTCGCTGACCGCGGTGGGGTTGCCCGCCTGGTCGTAGGTGAGGGTGGAGTTGGAGATCGGGTTGGCGGTGTTGTTCTGGAGGGTGACCCGGTTGGTGGCGAGTCGGCCGGTCGCGGCGTCCCAGGTCTGGGCGGTCCGCAGCTGCTTGGTCAGGTCGTCGCCGACCGTGGTCTGGAGCGTCTGGCCGAGCGCGCTGTAGGTCACGCCCGCGAGGTAGGTCGTGGTCGCCGAGCCGATGCCGGTGATGCCGCCCTGGAGGTTGTAGCCGTAGCCGACGGTCTCGGCCGGCAGCCCGGCCTCGGTGCCGTAGGTGGTGGAGGCCAGCAGGCCCGCGTTGGTGGTGTAGGCGCTGGTGGCCGTGTAGGTGCCGGCGAGCTTCCCTTCGGCCGCGGGGATCACGGTGGTGGTGCTGGTGGGCTGGTTGGTGGCGTTGTAGGAGTCGATCCGCTGGACGTACGCGCTGCCGCCCTTGCCGCCGACGTACCGGGTGGAGGCGTCCGGGTAGCCCTTCAGCTTGCCGTCGAAGGTCCACTCGGCGAGCAGCTTGCCGCTGTCGGTGGTCGACGTCCCGGAGTACTCGCCGGTGCGCCGGCCGAGCGTGTCGTAGGTGAAGCTGAGCACCTGCTGGCGCGGGTCGGTGAGGGACGCGACGCGCCCCAGGGTGTCGTAGGTGGTGGTCGACGTCCCGGTGCCCGGGTCGGTCTGGGAGATCCGCCGGCCGCGGAAGTCGTAGGAGTAGTTCCAGGTGTTGCCGGCGGAGTCCTTGACGGTGGCGAGGTTGCCGGCCGCGGTGTACGTGTACGCGGTCGTGACGTCGTTGGGCGACGCCGCGTTCGCGGTGTTCGTGCTCCACAGCGCGGTGTTCGCCGCGTCGAAGGCCACGACGTTCGCGTCGCCCTGGACCTTGACGTAGCCGCCGGTGTGGCCGCCGGTGCCCGAGGTCCACAGCGCGGTGGTCTTCGCGGCGTTCCACACCACGAAGTTGCCGTCCGCCTCGACGGAGGCGAAGGCGCCCGGGTTGCCGCCGGTCTTCGACGACCACAGCGTGGTGTCGCCCACCAGCGCGGTGAGCACCAGGTTCCCGTCCGCCTGCATCGCCAGGCGGGTGCTCCGGGAGAGGACCGAGGACCCGGACGCGATGAGCGTGCCGGAGGTCAGCTTCTTGTCGGCGGTGGTGTCCCGGACGACCGTGGAGGTGACCTCGCCCAGCGCGTCGGTGAAGGTGGTCGTGGCCTTGCCGCCGGTCGGCGGGGTCACGTCGACCCGGTCCGCGCCCTTGTACTCCGTGGTGGTCGACCACAGCGAGCTCGCGCCCGACACCAGCGTGCTGGTGGTCGGCCGGCCCAGTCCGTCGAAGGCGGTCCGGGTGACCGACGGGCCCGTGTTGTTGCTCTCGACGAACAGCGTGCCGTTCGGCGCGGCCGTGGTGTCCGCGTACGGGGCGATCGAGGAGACGGCCCAGCCGTGCGAGTCGTAGGACGTCGAGGAGATCAGCCGGCCGGCGGAGTTGTTGGCCGTGGTGGTCTGCACCTGCCGGGGTTGCAGCATGCCGTCGTAGATCGACACCGAGACGCCGTACGTCTCGTCCTCGCGCAGGGCCTCGGTGGTCACCGTCGACGGGTCCGGGTTGGCGCCGGCGCCGTGCACGGCGTAGCCGAACCGGGTGTCGGGCGACTGCTTGGCCTTGTCACGGCCCGGGTACCACACCGCGGTGCGGCGGCCGAGCGCGTCGAAGGTGCTGTCGGTGGTCTTGCCGTTGGCGTCCACCGAGCGGGTGACCAGGCTGCGGGCCGGGGCCGCGGTGCTGGACGAGGTCCAGCCCAGCGCGTTGGTGGTGGTGACCGTCGACGGCGGCGTCCCGGTGGCCGGGCTGTAGGCCGTGGTGGTGGCCGCGCCGGCGGTGTCCAGGGTCTTCACGGGCCGCCCGTACCCGTCGTACTCGACGGCGCCGAGGGTCTGGAAGACCGGGTTGTTCGAGGCGTCGTACGAGGCGGCGGCCTGCGAGGCGGTCGGGTAGCCGAGCGAGCTGCCGTTCTGCCCGATGACCCCGTAGGCGCCCGGAGCCGTGACGCTGGCCGGGCCGTCGTAGACGAGCCGCTTGTGCGACAGCACGGTGGACGCGCCGGCCGGGGTGCCGCAGGGGCCGGCGATGCTGACGACCTCGCTCGGGTAGCCGATCATCATCGGGTTGCCGGCCGGGGCCGCGGCGTAGGAGGTGGTGGTGCACACCTCCTGGGCCGGGGCACTGACGTCGCCCTTGTCGTCGACCTGGGTGGTGCGGCCCCAGCTGTCGTAGGAGATCTTCGAGCTGGTCGTCCGCCAGGTGTTGTCGGACAGCAGGGACATCGTCCGCGAGGACGTCGAGTCGGTCCGGCGGACCGTCAGGTCCGGCAGGGTGGACAGCTTCGCCGGGGCCGGGTCGGCCGAGGTCCAGGCGGTCCGCGCCCTGCTGGTGACGGTCGAGACGGCGGGTTCGTCGATCAGCGCCCTGCTGGTGACGGCGCCGCCGGCCTGGGTGTAGGCGGTGCTCTCCTGCTGGAGGCCGGACAGCCAGGGGCTGTCGGTGATCTGCTCGCCGAGGGAGTTGGCCAGCTTCACGCTCCGCCGGGTGCCGTCGGCCTTGTAGTCGCCGTCCATGCCCTGGAGGTAGGACACCACGTTCTGGGTGATCGGGTCCGGCGCGGCGCCGGACGTGGAGGTCACCGTCCGGAAGCCCCGGAAGTCGTTCCAGGTCCGGTACTTGTCGTCGGTGAGGTCGGAGTCGTCGCGGTGCCAGGCCGCGCCGCCGCCGTAGGTGTAGTTGGTGACGTGGGCGGGGGAGCCGGCCTTGGTCAGGTCGCTGGCGCTGATCTGGGAGACCAGCGTCTTGTGGAACCAGTCGGAGATCGGGTCCTTGGCGCCGGGGGTCGTCCACCACACCGGGTAGCACGCCATGGTGTTGGAGTCGGCGCTGGCCGGCATCCGCTGGTTGACCCGCGAGCACTCCGGGGCCCGGTAGGTGACCGCGATGGACTCACCGGTCTCGGTCTGGACGCTGGAGATGCGCGGGTGGTAGAGCGCGGGCGCGGCGGGCGTCAGCCCGTCCACCCGGTTGTCGACCTCGATGCCGGTGAACGTGATCGGGTCCAGGGACAGCGGTCCGCTGCCGCCGGCCGTGGTGTCCTTGCCGGTGTGCTTGATCGACTGGAGCCACATCACGGACTGGAGCGCGCCCGCGGACTGCTTGTTCTGGGTCTTGCCGGTCACCGGGTCGTAGGTACCGCCGGCGTCGGAGAACACCTGCGTCAGCTCGTACGAGTCGACGTCCTTCCAGCCCGAGGCGTCCCGGACCTTGGTGTCGATCGACTTGAGCCGGTAGGTGGACCAGAAGGTCGGCGAGCCGACCAGGCAGACGTCGTTGCCGGTGCCCGAGGTCTTGTACGTGGACGGGCAGTTCAGGTCGTACGGGGTGTCCGGCCAGCTCGCCGCGGTGGCGCCGGACAGGTTGGAGGCCTGGCAGGTCGCGTCGGACACCACGCAGCGCTGCGCGGAGTTGAAGACCACCTTCGCCGACGGCTCGCGCCCGGCGGTCTCGTCGGCCAGCTTGTAGCCGTAGGAGATCTGGGTCAGGTAGCCGCCGCGGGTGTACTGGGTCAGCGTCCCGCCGCCGCCGGAGGCCGCGACCTGGCCGAAGCCCATGTTGTAGTAGTTCGACTCGGTCGCCCAGTCGTAGCGCTGGACGTTGCCGTTCGGATCGACCACGAAGTCCAGGTTGAACCGGTAGCCCATCTGCTGGGCGCACTGCGACTTGTTGCCCTTGGCGGAGTCGTAGCACGGGTCGCCCGGCTTCGGGTGGTAGACCGGCACGCCCCAGGCGCTGTTGGTGGCGCTGTCGGAGGTCGTCCCCGGCGCGTGGTTGAGGCCCAGGTAGTACGCGGTGCCGTCGGTCGTGGTGACCTTGAAGTACTCGCCGTCCCACAGCCCGTTGCTCGCGCCGGACAGCCGCTCGATCTTCGTGCCGTCGTCGGACTGGAGGTGGTACGCGCCGTTGGCGTCCCGGACGAGCTCACCGGTGTGCTCGCCCAGCGAGATCGTCGCGTTCCAGCCGGCCCAGCAGGAGTCGTTGGAGTCCTTGACGCCGTCCGTGTCGCACGACCGGTAGCTGCGCTCGATGAAGCCCGGGTGGTAGTCCCAGCCGTCGCCGACCGGCGAGGACTGCGAGTTGCGGGCCGAGGTCTCGCCGTCGACCGCCTGCGAGTTGTACGACAGCGACACCCCGGGTGCCGCGCCGGACATGGCGGCCGGAACGCCGATCGGGTACGCGTAGGTGAACGCGCCCGACGCGGTGCCGGACCACGAGCCCGAGGCCGACAGCGAGGTCGCCGCGTAGGTGCCCTGGGAGCCGCCGGCGCCGGCCACCGCCGCCACCGCCGTCCCGGAGGCCGCCGCCGACAGCGCCGCGGGCGCCGACAGCGTCATGGGCGCGGCGAGGCCGCTCTTCGCGGCCGGTTCGGGGGCCGCGGGCGAGGGGGCCGCGGGCGAGGAGGCGGCGCCGGCCAGCTCGACGGTCCCCGAAATGCTGTGGCTGGACGGGTCGTTGACGAACTCGACCGGTGTCTGTCGGCGGCACTCGGCCAGCTGCGGAGTGGTCAGGGCACAGCCCGGCAGCGCGACGAGCCGCAGGCGCGAGGCCCAGCCGCCGCCGTACGCCTGCTCGATGGCGCTGTAGTCCAGCGACACCGACACGCCGCCGGCGCCGTCCTGCCCGTCCGCCCGGGACAGCCCGACCAGCAGGCCGTCCACGTTCGCCGCGCGCGCCTGGTCGCGGTCCGCGACCTGGACGTCGACCGACGACACCGGATCGGCGGCGGGGGCCTGCGGCGCGTTGTTGCCGCGCGCCGCCGACGGCCGGTCGGCGGCGGTGACCTTCACCGGCGACGGGTCGGCCTTCAGCCGTGCTTCGACCGCTGAAATCCCCTTGGCGGCCTTATTGTTGAGCTCGACCGTGCTCTTTGAGCGGGTCGGCCACTTCGGTTCCTCGACCTTATGCGGCGTCAATTCCCTCGATCCCGGCGGCGGCAGCGCGGTCGCTGCTTTTCCGGGTGCGTCGGCCGCGCGCCCCGCGACCTTAGGCTGGTCGGGCAGCGGATCGGCCGCCCACACCTTCCCTCGGTACCGGAACGGCCCGACCATGTCCTCCGCCACTGCGGCCGGTGCGACCAGCGAGAACGTCAGAACGGTCGCCAGTGCGACCGTCACCCGTCTCGTCGCTCTCCGCCCGCGCGCTCCCGCGAACCGGCGAAACGCTACTTGCACCTGACAACCCCCCAGGTAAGCCCCCCTCACAACGAATTGGGGGGCGATCTTCACTTGAGCGCCAGGAACGGTATTGCCACACACTTTCGATAGCAATAGCCTTCCCCGCCGGGGGGAAATGGGGTCGGCGTCGCCACGGCCGCACGAGCGACCAGACGATTCGGACATTCAGTCCGTACAGCCGACGGACCGGACACTCCCGCGAGGCTCCTTGGCAAAACCATGGCCAAGGATCGCCGGTTTTATTTGACGCAACTTTTACCGATTTAAAGGAAACCATCATGTTCGCTGCCGTTCCACGGCAGAGCTCCAGACGGTCCGTCAGGCGGCGGATCGGCCTGGCGGTCGCTGCCGCGACCGTCGTCTCGGGCCTGTCCGGCCAGGCGTTCGCCGACACCGCCCCGGAGCCGCCCGCCCCCGGGAACACCACCGCACCGGCCGGGATCCAGCAGCCGCCGGCCGACGGCGGCGGCCCGGTCGCGGTGGCCCGCGCCGCCGCGAAGCAGAGCGGAAAGCCGGTCACCGTCGAGGAGTTGACCACCGAGACGAGCACCACCGTCGCCAATTCGGACGGCACCCTCACCCGGACCGACCACCACCGGCCGATCCGGGTGCGCAAGGGCGGCGCCTGGGTCCAGGTCGACGCGAACCTCGCCAAGAACACGGACGGCTCCTGGTCGCCGAAGGCCACCCCGTCCGGGGTGCGGCTGTCCGGCGGCGGCAACGGGCCGCTGGCCACCTTCACCGACGCGAAGGGCCGCACCCTGTCCTTCACGCTGCCGTTCACGCTGCCGGCGCCCGCCGTGTCCGGCGACGGCGCCCTGTACACGAACGTCCTCCCGGGCGTCGACCTCCAGGTGAGCGTCACCGACCAGGGCGCCTTCCGCGAGGTCCTGGTCGTCCACGACGCCAAGGCGGCCGCCAACCCGGCCCTGAAGAACCTCCGGCTCGCCACCACCACGCACGGGCTGACCACCAGCGCCGACCAGGACGGCAACCTCACCGCCACGGCCGCGGACGGCACCGCCGTCTTCACCGCGCCGACCCCGGTGATGTGGGACTCCGCGACCGCTCCGGCCGCGCCGGCCGCACCGGCCGCACCGGCCGCACCGGCCGCACCGGCCGCGCCGGCGGGAGCTCCGGCCAAGGCCCAGGCCGCGCCGTCGGGAGCCCAGGCCAAGGCCCAGGCCGCGCCGGCCGCCCCGGCCGCGCCCGAGCGGCCGGCCGACGCCCAGCCGGCGCCGGCGACCGCCGCCGACCACGCGGTGGTGGACACCACCGACGCCGCCACCTCCTCCGCCAAGCGGCCGGGCCAGGGTGCCCGCGTCGCCCCGCTGAAGGTGACGGCCGACGCCACCGGCCTGACGCTCACCCCGGACGAGGCCCGGCTGAGCAGCCCGGACACGGTCTGGCCGCTCTACATCGACCCCTACGTCAACCCGGCCACCGGCGGCACCAACCACTTCGCCGAGGTCAAGGAGGGCTGCTCGGGCCAGAAGCTCTACGACAACGGCCAGGAGAACGGCGAGGCCTTCGGCTACCAGCAGTACTCCAGCGACTGCTTCGGCCTGTACCGCTCCTTCTACGAGTTCGACATCAGCAACCTCAACTCGCGGATGGCGATCTCCAAGTCGACGCTCTACTTCACCGAGACGCACGGCGCCGACAAGGGCTGCAACAACACCTGGCCGGTGACCCTGAAGCTCACCGGGGGGATCAACTCCAACACGGTCTGGCCCGGCCCGGGCGTCGTCTCGACGATCGGCACCCAGTCGGCCAAGAGCGCCAACGTGTACGTCCCCTGCGGCAACCAGCCGGTCAACTTCGACGTCACCGGGGCGGTCTCGCAGTACAAGACGTACGGGAACCTGACCTTCGGCCTGTACGGCGACGAGGGCAAGTACTCGACCAACTACGGCTTCATGCGGTTCGCCCTCAACCCGTACATCCAGACCACCTTCGACATCGCCCCGAACACCCCGGACCAGCTCGGCACCACGCCGGCCACCGCGTGCGGCGGCGGCTGGATCGGCAACACCGGCTCCACCAACGGCAAGTCGAACATCACCCTGAACTCCCGCCTGAGCACGGACATGCAGGGCGTCAACCTGTACGCCCAGTACCACGTCTGGGACAACATGGTGAACAACGGCAGCGGCTCCCCGGCCGACGCCAGCTGGCCCAACAGCGGCTGGGTCGCCAACGGCACCACCGTGTACACCAACGTCGGAGGCATGGTCACCGACGGCCACACCTACGGCTGGAACGTCTCCGCGCAGGACGGCACCCTGGGCAGCCCGGGCTCGCCCTACTGCTACTTCAGCGTGGACCTGACCCCGCCCACCGTCCCGGCCATCGCCCCGTCGGCCGTCTTCCCGGAGCTGGGCGGCAGCGCCGCGCCGACCGGCCACGCCGGTGACGCGGCCACCGTCAAGGTGACCGCCTCCGACCCGACGCCGACCGGCTGCAACCTGTCCGCCTGCGTCAGCAGCGGCATCGCCCGCTTCGAGTACTCGCTGGACTCCAACATCCCGGGCAACGGCGCGCTCTCCAAGCCGGCCGTGCAGACCGGCGGCGGCAGCGCCACCGCCGACATCCCGATCAACGTCAGCACCGTCCAGTGGGGCACCCACACCCTGTTCGTCCGCGCCGTCGACGCGGCCGGCAACACCCAGGCCACCGTCGGCCAGTACTCCTTCTTCGCGCCCTGGAACCCGAACGCGAAGGTCACCGAGGGCGACCTGGACACGGACGGCATCCCGGACCTCGCCGCGGTCGGCATCGACGGCAACCTCTACCTGGTCAAGGGCGACACCGACCCGTCCGCCCTGCCCGAGCAGTCCTCGCCGCGCGCCTCCAGCCCCGACGGGACCAGCTGGAACAACTACCTGGTCACCCACCGGGGTTCGGCGACCACCCAGGTGGACGACCTGTTCGCGTTCCAGAAGAGCACCCACAAGCTCTACCTGTACAAGAACGACGCGATCTCCGGCGGCACCCCGGGCCACTTCACCGACCAGGCGAACGTCTATCCGATCAACACCTCGTCGAGCTGCCCGGCGTCCGGCTCGGACGGCACCTGGAACCAGGTGACGCAGATCCTCGCCACCGGGAAGCTGTCCGGCTACACCACCGCTCCGGACCTGATCACGGTCGACAACAAGGAGCTGTGGTACTACCCGGGCACCAAGCAGGCCGGCTGCTTCCTCGCCGCCGGTGTGAAGATCGGCACCGGTGACTGGTCGAACACCACCCTGCTGGCCCCCGGAACCGTGAACGGCGTCCCCACGCTGTGGGCCCGCAACAACGTCACCGGAGCGGTCAGCAGCTTCCCGCTCGACTTCGACGCCTCGCACCGGCCGACCAGCAGGATCACCGCACCGACCCGGGCGCCGCTGGTCAGCGGTGTGCTGGACACCGCGGGCAAGAACATGTGCCTGGACATCAACGGGTCGTTCACCGACAACGGCACTCCGGCGCAGATGTACTCCTGCAACGGCACCGACGCGCAGAACGCCTCGCTCGGCACCGACGGCACCGTCCACATGCTCGGCAAGTGCCTGGACGTCAACGGCGGCGGCACCGCCAACGGCACCCTGATCCAGCTGTGGGACTGCAACAACACGGAAGCCCAGCGGTGGCTGCCGGGGCCGTTCGCGGGCTCGCTCCTCAACCCGCAGTCCGGCCGCTGCCTGGCCGACCCGGCGGCGTTCAACACCCCGAAGACCCAGCTCATCCTCTGGGACTGCCTCACCGGCAACCCGGAGCAGACCTGGGCCGCCACCACGCCGGGCAAGGCCCTGCCCGCCGCGCAGCCGGTCATGCCGATCGCCGTCGGCGACCGGCTCGCGCCGGCCGTGGCCTCGCCCGGCGACGTGGACGGTGACGGCAACCCCGACCTGTACGCGACCTCCGCCACCGGCACCATCACCCTGATCCCGGGCGCCCGGACGCCGACCGCGCAGGCCGTCGACCGGTGGAAGCTGACCGGCACCGCCGACAGCGTCCGCGGCAACGACCTGACGCTGACCGGCGGGGCGGCGATCGTCTCCGACCCGGCCCGCGGCAACGTGCTGGCGCTGGGCGGCGGGACCGGGGCCGCGAGCACGGCGGGCCCCTCGATCGACACCTCGAAGAGCTACACCGTCTCCGCCTGGGTGAAGGACAACGACCCGTCGGTCTCGGCCGTCTTCGTCAACCAGGGCGGCAACAACGGCGTCGGCTTCCAGCTGTACTACTCGGCCTACGTCCACGCCTGGGCGTTCGGCCGGAACATCGACGACAACGCCGCCGACAACTTCAACGCCGTCTACGGCCCGACCAGCGGCCCGCTGGCCGTGCAGCCGGGCGTGTGGACGCACCTGACCGGTGTGTACGACGCCGACGCCAAGCAGTTCCGGCTGTTCGTCAACGGCGCCCCGGCCGGCACCGCCGCCTACGGCGGGACCAACTGGAACGCCACCGGCCCCGTCCAGCTGGGCCGCCGGGTGATGCCGGGCGGCGCCTTCGCCCAGTACACCAACTCGGTGCAGGTCAGCGACGTCTCGATCATCCCGGCCGCACTGCCGGGCGCCGCGACCGCGCTGATGACCGACACCGCGCAGTTCGGCGCCCCGGTCCTGCTCGGCAACGTCCGCAAGCCCGCCGACCGGTGGCGGCTGAGCGACCCGAGCGACGACATCCGGGCGAGCAACAACCTCAACGTGGCCGCCTCGGCCTCCTTCGTGTCCGATCCGGTCCGCAACGCCAAGGTGCTCTCCCTGCCGGGCACGTCGGACGCCCTCGTCTACACCCCCGGCCAGGTCCTGGACACCAGCAAGAGCTACTCGGTGGCCGCCTGGGCGTACCTGAACAACACCTCCTCCTGGTCGACGGTCGTGGGCCAGTCGGGCAGCGGAGCCAGCTCCTTCTACCTCCAGTACAGCAAGTCGTTCAACGCCTGGACCTTCACGTCGCCCAACGGCGACTCGACGAACCCGAGCAGCTGGTCCAACGCGTACGCCAAAACCCCGCCGGCCCTCAACACCTGGACCCACCTGGTCGCCACCTTCGACGCGCCCAGCCAGACCATGTCCCTGTACGTCGACGGCAAGCTCGCCGCCACGGCCACCAACCCGTCCCCCTGGGCCTCCACCGGCCCCCTGACCATCGGCCACGCCAAGACCGGCGACTACTTCCCGGGCCGGATCAGCGACGTCCAGGTCTGGGGCGCCGCCCTGTCCCCGGCCGCCGTCTCCGCGCTCGGCACCAGCAAGCCCGTCCTGACCCAGCTCAGCTGAGCCGGTCGGCCGACCACGGCCTCCGTCCGACCACGTCGGACGGAGGCCGTTTCCGTCGGTCTCCGAGCCGCGGCTCAGCCGGGGGGCCGGCCGAGGACGTAGCAGCGCAGGTCGATGTCCTCGGGCAGGGCGCGCGCGCCGCCGGGAAGGGCCCGACCCGCGCCCGGTGGCGGCCAGTTCATCGTGCCATTCACGCCCGACCTCCGACGGTCCGTCAATGTGCGGGAGGGAGAGGACACCGGTGGCGCGCGTGAGGAGCGGGCGAGGAGCGGCGAGCCGATCGGCACCGGTGGCCAGGAGCACGGTCCTGGTCGGGGGGTGGCTCCCGGAGCCTGCTCCCGGGCGCGGTTCGTCCTGGGTGCGGACGAACTCCCCCGCCCCCGAATGGTCCTCTTGATCGAGGCCGGGAATCACCGGCGCCGATCATCGGAGGGGACCTCTCGTGTACCAGCACGCACCGCACAACCGCTTCCCGCTCTCCCGCCGGGGCAGCCGGCACCGGGCGATGGCGGTCGTGACCGCCGTGGCCGCCGGGGTCATGACGGCCGGGGCACTGGCACCGACCGCGGCGTTCGCGGGCGGCAAGCCGGACAGCGTCCAGACGAGCCTCAACGCCCTGGTGAAGGACGACGGCCTGCCCGCCGCGCTGGCCTCCGTCAAGGGCCGCGACGGCCGCACCAGCGCCTACACCGCCGGCGTCGGCGACGTCGCCACCGGGGCCAAGGTCCCCGTGGACGGGCAGGTACGGATCGGCAGCAACACCAAGCCCTTCACCGCCGTCGTGGTGCTCCAGCTCGTCGCCGAAGGAAAGGTCGGCCTGGACTCCCCCGTCGACACCTACCTGCCGGGTCTGCTGCGCGGCGACGGCATCGACGGACGCACCATCACCGTCCGTCAGCTGCTCCAGCACACCAGCGGCCTGCCCGACTACGTGAACCAGGGCGCGATCCTCAGCAATCCGACGCGGTACTACGAGCCGCGTGAACTCCTCGACGCGGCCCTCGCCCAGAAGGCCCGCTTCGCCCCGGGCACGCGCTGGTCGTACAGCAACACCAACTACCTGATGGCGGGCCTGATCATCCAGAAGGTCACCGGACGGCCGCTCGGCGAGGAAGTCAACCGGCGCATCGTCGACCGCATCGGCCTGCGCCACACCTACTTCCCCACCCCGGGGGACACGAGCATCCGCGAGGCCCACCCCAAGGGCTACAACCGGGACGCCGACGGCTCGCTGCGCGACTACACCGAACTGGACCCGTCCTGGGGCTGGGCGGCGGGCGCCGCCGTCTCCACCACCAGCGACATCAACCGCTTCTACGCGGCGCTGCTCGGCGGTCGCCTCCTCCCGGCGGCCCAGCTCGCCGAGATGCGCACCACCGTCCCCGCCGACGAGGTGACTCCGGGCTTCCGCTACGGGCTGGGCCTGGCAAGCCGGCCGCTGTCGTGCGGCGGCGTGTACTGGGGCCACGGCGGGACCATTCCGGGCTACTACACGGCCGGGGGCGCCACCGACGACGGCCGCGCCACCAGCATCGCGGTGACCATGATCCCGGGTGACGCGGCCGAGAAGCACGTGGCGGCCGCGGTGGACTCCGCCCTGTGCCGCTGACCCTCCCCGATCAGGCCAGGGGGTTTCGCCGGGGCCCCGCGGCGGGTCCCGCGCCCCCAGGCCAATTGGCCTTGCAGCAGCTGTGTTGGGG